>JBBDIG010000013.1 GCA_040880525.1 Bacteroidia bacterium | reverse complement strand
TCTTTAACATGGAGCAAAAATAACATATTGCTACCTAAGCGCCTATACCTATAAAATTAATTTTAACCATAATTTTAAATAAAAAAATGGTTTTGCAATTATTTTAATTCAAATTATAATTTTGGTCAAATTTATCTTTTAGCGATTGTGAGGCCAAAAGCAATCCCTGAAGTGCCAATCCAATTATAATTAAAAGTGCCATATCAAATTGCGAGGATACAGCGCTACCGAGCATTAACTTTTTTGATTCGTCCTTTATTCTCGCGCCCTCTGCCACTTGTATATCCGAGAGTTTAGAGAGGATCAGCAGCGATGATCTTATTTTTTTTTGCTCCTCTGCCCTTAAGGAACCACCATTGCTTTCTGCCTTTTTCCCGTCATCCAGAATATCCTTTAGCCTTTGAAAATATATTGCCTCAGCGGTGGTGAGAAAAGTAACTTCATATTGTGCGATTAAGTCATTTATTTCATTATCTAATTTATGCAATTCTTTTTTGGTACTTCTGCTATTTCCGGAATTTGAATTTATGATTGCCTCTTTTTTATGCAATAATTCCGAAAGCTTGTATATATAGCTTTCCACTAAAAGCCGGTCTTCATAAATGGAAACAAATGAGTGATTAAGTTTTTCCAATTTATTTCGTTCTGAAAGATTGCTCCATACGGCCATCGCCAATACTACGATCAGCGTCACTGCAATAATCAATTTTTGCTTTCGGCTGTATATCCATTTCATAAGTTCTCGTCTTTAAGTTTTTAAACCAGTTGTTCTTTTCTACCCACCGGTCAAAATTAAGTATTTGGCCGCAGAATAACCGGTATTGATGAAAATCGAAAAGCATTCCAGAAATGTGTTTTCAGGTTCGTCTATGGATGTAACTACGTTGAAAATTCAGTTTCAGGTGCGCATTTTATCTAGCTTCTCAGTTATGGGCGTGGCAGTGATTCCATGTACAAATATTGAAATTACGATCACCAGGGCCACCAGCGCCCAAAGCGTTTCGGAACCGGCAAAATCCTGCTGATTAAGGGCGTAGGCAAGATAGTACAATGATCCAATTCCCCTGATCCCGAGGAAGCTGATGGCCAGTCGCTCGCGCCACGGAGCAGCTTTAGATCCTGCAAGCCCGGCCATGCCGGCTACCGGACGTACAACGAAGATGATCAGTACGGCACAAACGATCAGCTTCCAGTTGAGTGCGGCCAACAGACCCCCTGCAATGGCAGCGCCCAGTGCCAGCAGGATAATGGCAGTTAAGATGCGTTCTAATTTTTCAGTAAGAATATGCATTGGTTTATGAAGCGGGTGGTGAGGTTTATATTGCCGAATCATCACAGCGCCTACAAAAGTTGCCAGAAATCCGTAGCCGCCAAAAAATTCAGTGGTTCCGTACAAAAGCAGCGTAGCAGCCAATGCGCCCAAACCGGTCATGGCTTTGGCGATATGGCTATCGGCCGGAATTGCCATCAGCAAACGGGCCAGCAAATAACCCAGCCCAAGTCCTATAATTACCGCCACCGCCATTTCGTACAGCACATGGATCGAAAGCCAGGTGCCGAACCAGCCGGCCGGATGAGCACCGGCAATCACCATGGCAATGGCCATATTTGTAAAGGGAAATGCCAGGCCGTCATTGAGGCCGGCTTCAGAGGTGAGCGCAAACCGCAGTTCATCCTCGGCTTTGTGATGCGCACGTTGGGAATCTTCATCATCCGGTGCAGATTTACCCGGAGAAGCTACCTGCACTTCTGAGGCGAGGACAGGATCGGTAGGGGCTATAACGGCTCCGAGCAGCATGGCCGTGGCAGGTGCAAAGGCCAGAAACCACCACCCGATAAAGGCTGAAAGCGCGATCGTAATGACCATCGTAATGCCGAGCAGCCGCCAGGTTACGCTCCATCCCTTCAGGCTTGGCGGACGGTCAATCTTCAGTCCTGCTCCCATGAGCGATATAATCACGCCCAGTTCAGTGAGGTGTTCAGCAAACTTGCTTTGTGCATTGACATCCGGTGCATCTAAACCGAAGGGCAAGGCAACAACAGCATAGCCAAAAACGAGCAAACCAATTGGCATGGAAAACGGGAAGCTGGCCAATATCCGGGGAAGGACTGAAACCGCAATGATGGCAATACCGATGATTACCAGCCATAAGCTATAGCTGCTGAAGGTGTGCAGCGCTTCTTTTATTTCCATTTATAGATCAGGATATTAAAGCCATGAACAGACCTTATAGATTCCTCTTCATCTTATTTGGTCAGCCGCAAAATTTTGCCATTGTTCTGGTCCGTTAGCAAATAAACAGAACCATCGGGTGCTTGCTTTACATTCCTGATCCGCGCTCCCAGATCAAGCCTGTCAGATTCTTTGGCCTGTTCGCCATTTACCGTTACTACCACCAGGGCCTTTGAGGACAGGCCGCCAATCAGCATTTTCCCCTGCCATTCCGGGAATATATCTCCGGTGTAAAATTCCATACCGGAGGGAGAGATTACCGGTGTCCATTTCACTACAGCATCTGTAAATTCGGGGCGTGTCGGAGGATCTGGTATATCGGAGCCGTCATAGTTTTCGCCCCATGACACGATGGGCCAGCCATAGTTATTTCCAGCCGTTATCAGGTTTAGTTCATCACCATCTTGCGGGCCCATCTCGGCCACCCAGAAGTTTCCGGTATTCGGATCAATAGCCGCAGCCTGGATATTTCGATGACCATAAGTCCAGATGGCATCTTCAGCATCATTCTGATCAGCGAATGGATTATCCGGTGGAATAGAGCCGTCCCGGTTAATGCGCACAATAGCACCGAGATGATTGGAAAGATCCTGTGCCGGATCAAATTTGAAACGCTCAGCAAGTGTCAGAAATATCTTGCCTTTAAAAAAGACGATCCTGCTTCCAAAGTGATTCGAACCATCCACCTTTGGCTCCTGCCTGAAAATGACCGAGAAGTCGCGGATGCTGTTGCCCTCAAGCCTTCCACGGCCCAGCGCTGTAGAAGCAGTATTATCCGGGCCGGGTTCCGCATAAGAGAGATAGACGAGGCTGTTTGTCTCAAAATCAGGGTCAAGGGCTACATCCAGCAAGCCCCCTTGTCCTTTGGCAAAAACTTCGGGAACACCCTGGAGCGGATCAGACAGCGTGGTATCGTTTGAGAGGATCCTGAGCTGGCCGGAGCGTTCGGTAACCAGCAACCGGCCATCCGGCAAAAAGGCCATTCCCCAGGGATGCTCCAGGTTTTGGGCAATCTCCCGGACCGCTACTTCGCCCTGTTCCGTTTCTACTTTCTTTTTCTGTCCGCAGGCTGAGCCAGAAACTAACAGGAAAAAGAAGGTTGCTGCCAGATAAATTTTTACCTGAGAAAGAATGTATTTTTCTGAACTATTCATAGTGCTTTTTTTGAAAGACTATAACACCTTCTGAATATCAATGTTGAAGTTTTTTTGGCTCTTTGAAAATCCAGATATTGGATTTCTTAAATAATTTGCACATTTTATTTAGTTGCTTTTTTATACCTATATTTAATATTATAATATATGTGTAAAATCATGAAATTATTGATGCGGCCTATGTGTGAAAAACGGGCAGGAAGTCTGCTTAAATCAACAATGCTTTTTGGTATTGATTCTGATAAATAATGAAGGTTTTTCCGATCGCAGGAATTATTTTAAAAATTGTTCTGAAAAAAGTGCAATATGATAATAATTATGGCGTTACTGCAATATTTTTTATCTTCGCACCCTTTTAAATTTATTTCAACATTTTTTAAGCGTTCCGGTTAAAAATTCGGGAAGGTTTATTCACAATCAAATTCAATTAAAATTATGAATTTAAAGTATTTTGGAAGCATCATTGCGGGCCTGCTCTTAATGTTTGGCTGCCAACAGGAAACAGCAGAAAATAACAATGATCAGGAGGTGGATGATCAGACGGCAATGGAACATGATCCAGCCGAGGCCCCACAAGATCCTGAGCCATTTCAGCAACAGCAGCCAGAGGCAACGGAGGTAAGTGATGAAGAACTTCAGCAGTTTGCTGAGGTGGTGGAACATGCCCAGGTCATCAACAAGGAAGCACAAGATGAAATGGTAACAGCTATTGAAAGTGAGATGGATGTCCAGCGATTCAGCGCAATACAGCAGGCAGAGCAGGACCCCACACAGCAAGCAGACGCTACAGAAGAAGAGCTTCAGCAGTATAATGTCGTGAGCCAGGAAGTGGAAATTATTCAGGCCGGGGCGCAGCAAAAGATGCAAGAGAAAATAGAGGAAGCAGGACTGGAAGAAACGCGGTATCAGGAAATTGGAATGGCACTGCAAGCCGATACACGGTTACAGGAAAGGTTCCGGGAATTGCAACAACAACCGAATTAATAATTTACATCACCTAAATAAAAATTGAAGCAATGAAAAAGATCACGAGTTTATTAATGATTATTCTTTTTGGTGCTACGGCTGGTTTCGCCCAGACGGAGACCCAGAAGGAAGTTTCTGAGAAGGAAATTGAACAGTTTGCTGCGGCATTCCAGGAAGTGCAATCCGTTAATCAGGAGGCACAGCAGAAAATGGTAGGCGCAGTAGAAGAACAAGGCTTTGACGTGCAGCGCTATAACGAGATTCAGCAGGCCCAGCAGAACCCTGAAGCCGAGATTGAACTTACGCCAGAAGAGAATAAAAACTATGAAGCTGTAGTTCAGGAATTAGGAACGATCCAGACCGAAGCCCAAAAGAAGATGGAAGAGAAGATCGAAGAGCATGGATTGAGCATTGAGCGCTATCAGGAAATTGCATCGCAGATGCAGAGAGATCCTGAATTGCAAAAGAAACTACAGGAGCACATGCAAGGCTAAGAACTGCAGGAAAATGAGCACTTAGCCGGGAAATAAGAGGACAGTTAAATTCCCCTTTTGTTCCCTGTTTCAACACCTGAAGCGAATGTCGTATTTGATATTCCTTCAGGTGTTTTTTTGTGCCCTGAAATACGGACAACCAACATCAGCGTAATATCCGGCCATTGAAACCTGAGCTTGGCTATCCAGAGTGGCACGGGTACATGCTTCCCCTTCAATAGCCCTGTCCTTCATTCAGGGCAGGGTAAAAACGAGCCCTCTTTTCCTCAAGGCTTCAGCCCTCTTCGTACCATTGGATATTGTGGGCAGATCAAACCAATTCTTTTCACGTTCATTTAAACACAATGGGGAATCTCTATTTGAGAATTTTCCCTGAAATTAAATACGATAACTTATGGACGCATTCATAATAAAAGGATTCAGAACAGCGGTTGGCAAGGCTGGTAAAGGCGGTTTCAGGTTTTACAGACCCGATAATATGGCGCGCGATATAATCCGGCATTTGCTGGAACAAACGCCTGAACTGGACCCGCAAAGAGTGGATGATCTGATTGTAGGCAATGCCGTACCGGAAGCAGAACAGGGCCTGCAGATCGGGAGGATGATCGCGCTCATGAGCCTTCCGGAGCATGTGCCGGGCATGACGGTCAATCGCTATTGCGGCTCCGGATTAGAGACCATCGCTATTGCTACGGCCAAGATAAAAATGGGCATGGCGGACTGCATCATTGCTGGCGGCACAGAAAGCATGAGCCTGGTTCCTACGGTGGGCTGGAAGACGGTTCCCAACTACGAGGTGGCGAAGGAAAATCCGCATTACTACCTGGGCATGGGATTAACGGCTGAGGAAGTGGCAAAAGACTACAAAGTGAGTCGGGAGGACCAGGATGAATTTTCTTATCAAAGCCATCAGAAAGCGCTGAAAGCCATAAAGGAAGGACGATATAAAGATGAAATAGTTCCGGTGGAAATTGAGGATGTATATGTGGCCGAGGGAAAACGCAAAACCCGCAATTTCACAGTAGATACGGACGAGGGGCCGCGCCCGGATACTTCGCTGGAGGTGCTTTCCAAACTGAAGCCCGTCTTTGCAGCAGGCGGTTCGGTAACGGCCGGAAATTCCTCGCAGACCTCTGATGGCGCAGCTTTCGTGCTGGTGATGAGCGAAAAAATGGTAAAAGAACTGAAGCTGGAACCGGTGGCCCGGCTGGTAAGTTGTGCGGCTGTCGGTGTGGATCCGCGCGTGATGGGCATAGGCCCGGTGAATGCTATCCCGAAAGCGCTGAAGCAGGCAGGATTGAGCATTTCGGATATCAACCTCGTGGAATTGAATGAAGCCTTTGCTGCCCAGTCCCTTGCAGTAATTCGTGAGGCGGGCCTGAACCCTGAGATCGTAAATGTAAACGGTGGTGCCATCGCCCTCGGCCATCCATTGGGTTGTACCGGTGCCAAGCTCTCGATAAGCATCATTAATGAATTGAGGCGCAGGAATCAGAAATTTGGTTTGGTAACCGCCTGCATCGGTGGAGGGCAGGGAATTGCGGGAGTGATTGAAAGGCTTAATTAAGTTTTCCCGTTAGCCAGTTGAGATTTAGTATTCAAATATTTTAATGTTCAAAAATTTAAATACCAATCAGTATGAAAGGTGGAGAATGGCTAATAAAAGAAATAGCTCCTGAAGATATTTTCACACCATCTGATCTGGATGAAGAATCGAGAATGATGGCAGATGTTGCGCATGAGTTTATTGAGAAAGAAATATGGCCTCATGTGGAAGATATTGATAAGCAAAAGCCGGGATTAGTACAGGAACTCCTGGACAAGGCAGGTGAAATGGGCCTGCTGGGCACAGCGCTGCCGGAAAAGTATGGTGGCCTCGGCAAGGGATTCAATACCAATACGGCTATTTCTGTAGCCATTGGCAAAAGCAATTCTTTTGGCGTTTCGCTGGCGGCCCACACAGGCATCGGCACGCTGCCTATTCTCTATTACGGCACTGAGGCCCAGCGCCAGCAGTATTTGCCCAAGCTTGCTACTGGCGAGCTAAAAGCGGCCTATTGCCTCACAGAGCCGGGATCCGGATCGGATGCACTGGCAGCCCGGACAAAAGCCGAACTCTCCGAAGATGGTAACCACTATTTACTGACCGGCCAGAAAATGTGGATCACCAATGGCGGATTTGCTGATCTCTTCATCGTATTTGCCCAAATTTCAGGCGATAACCTGCCGGACGACAAGCAGGGCTTTTCTGCCTTTATTGTGTCGGCTGATAGCGAAGGGCTGAAGCGTGGAGACGAGGAACGAAAGATGGGAATCAAAGGCTCTTCTACCACGCAGATCTTTTTTGACAATGTAAAAGTGCCGAAAGAAAACCTCCTGGGCGATGCCGGGAAAGGGGCCAAAATCGCTTTTAATATTCTCAACATCGGGCGCTTCAAACTCTGCGCTATGGTAGTGGGCGGTGCCATTACCTGCCTCAACAGGTCAGTGCAATATGCCAATGAACGGCAGCAGTTCGGGCAAGCCATTTCTGGTTTCGGAGCCATTCAGCATAAACTGGCAGAACAGGCCATTCTCATATTTGCAACAGAATCGGCCACCTACCGGGTAAGCGATCTCATCCGCCAAAAGGGCCAGGAAATGGAAGATGCAGGCAGCGAATACTCTGAGGCATTAATGGGCGCTGCGGAGGAATATGCCATTGAATGCGCCATGCTGAAGGTGCTTGGATCCGAGATGCTGGACTACGTGGTGGATGAGATGGTGCAGATCTATGGTGGTTATGGCTATAGCGAGGAATATCCCGCTGCCCGCGCCTATCGCGATTCACGTATCAACCGCATTTTTGAAGGAACCAACGAGATCAACCGGCTGCTCACGGTGGATATGCTGATGAAGCGCGCCCTTAAAGGCCAGCTCGACTTAATGGGCCCGGCAAAGGCGGTGCAGGCAGAGCTGATGTCAATCCCCGACTTTGGCGAAAGTGATGAAAGCCCCTTTGCCGCAGAACTGAAGGCTATTGCTAATACTAAGAAGGCGATCCTGATGGTGGCCGGGGCTGCCGCACAAAAGCTGATGCAGGACCTGGAAAAGGAGCAGGAAATCATCATGGATATAACGGATATGATGATCAAGGTATTTGCTGCGGAATCGGCATTGCTGCGGACAATGAAGCGCACCGGGAGCAGTGGCGAAGACGAATCTTCGCCCTACATGTGGATGACGCAGGTTTATCTGAGCGATGCTCTGGAGCAGATCAACCTCTGCGGCAAGCACGCCATTGCAGCTTTCACCCACGGAGACGAACAGCGCATGATGCTGATGGGCCTCAAGCGCTTCACTAAATTCAAAATAGTAAACACGGTGGCGTTAAGGAGGAAAATTGCGGGTAAATTAATTGAAAGCGGGAAGTGGGTATTTTGAAGAGTTGTTTTAATGCCTGCGCTGATTTTAATTATTTATGATATAGCACAAGCTGGGATGTTCGCGCCAGAGGTTGGGAGTTTATAGGCACGACAGCCTCGTGCTAAAGTGGTTTCATTACAAAGGGAAATTTGACCATATTGTGGTTACGCTTACCGAAACTGCATATTTGGATTCAGGGACTACGGTTATGGATACAGTGAATTTACAGCGCTGCAGAGGTAAACGTTTATTCGAGCTTACCAACCATTTGGGAAATGTACTCTGCTGTTCCTGATTATCGTGATGATTATAATAAAAATCTTCAAGAAACAGGGAAGTATTTATATGATAATAGAGAGAAAATTCTAAAAGGTGAAAACCCGATGGCTAAAGAAGATGAAAGCACCACAGAATAAGGCTTGTGGAGTAGTTTTACTTCCCGTATTAATAACACTTTTTTTAAATTCCTGCTGTTCTACTAAAAAGGAATATTATTCAAATTACGAGGAAAAAGAAGAACGTCTAAAATACATTTATCAAATAAATACAATAAATGGAAAAAGATGCGGGAAATTTGTGTGGTTAGCCGAAACTGGTGATACAATAGAAATTTCATACTTTAAAAAGGGGAAGCTCAATGGAATTTCTAAATCTTTTTTTGAAAATGGAAGAATACAAATAGAAGTTGAATGTTTTAATGATATATTTCATGGAACCTTAAGAGAGTACTATGAGAATGGGCAATTACGTTGTGAACTTCTTTATAATTTAGATAGGCTGTGGGAAATTAAAGCTGTTTATGATAGCTCTGGAAATGTTTTGAATCCCGGTAATTTGAAAGAAGGAAACGGATTAGTAAAAATTTTTTATCCTGATGGACAAGTTCAATATAAAGGGGCATTTGAAGATGGGGTAAGGTCTGGTTATTAGAAATTTTTTACTGAATCCGGTAGTATGATTGATTCCATAAAATATCAGGATGGTTATCGGGAAGGTTCTATAACAATAGAAAACACATACTGAAAATACCTCGCTCCGCGCTGGTGCGAGTTTAGCGATAGCGTAACTCGTACCTTTACCAACTAAGCAATGCACGAAGAGATCACAGAATTTTACGCACTTTCAAAACTGCCAGATGAGATAGAGACCGAAATTTCAGGCAGTGATTATGATGAACTGATGAACTGATTGAACGATTAGGGCTGAATGGCACGTTGTACGTTAGAAAGTCGTCTGGATCAGGAATTATGTGGAAGATTAAAAGTGAACAACAAATTGAAACCCTCAAGGATGTTCTTACGGAATAGCATAATATTTCTGCTAATTTTTACAGGTAGCATTTTCCAGATGTCCTTTGCCTGTGAAATTAAAGGACAGATCTTTTTTCATGGCTATAAAAAGAAGCCTGTGGTTGGTGCAATCGTATATGTACTCAGAGAAGAAAAGGTGATTCAAATGACCTCCACTAATATAGACGGCTCCTATCGTTTTGACTTTGATGGAACTGGCAAATATGATATTTTGGCTAGTTTTGAAGGTTCTCAAAGCCTTTATAGAGATGTACCCTGTGGCAAGACTATTTCTATCCCTGATCTTTTTATCAATTTGGGATGGCCTTATCAGGAAACGGCTCCTTCAGCAGAGAGGGCAAGGATTATCCTGGGTATTTCTTCTTTAAATGCTTTTAATGGTAGAAGAAACAACACACCTCCTCCGATAGAGGAATAAATAGTAATCCGGCTAATTTGCTTTTGCTTCTGAAGGAGTTCAATCTCCGTTTGCTTTTTGGATAACTGCAACTCTGACTGAATACTGAGAACAGCTTTTAAATTGTCAGCAGATAAAATGGAATCCCTGATGCCGTAATATTTTTCCTGGTAGACGTAGGCCCGGGCAAAATCTCCCTTTTGCAGGTAAAGGGTTGAGAGCATTTTGGCGGCAGGTTCAGAAACGAGGAAAAACCCACGGGCATAGGAGATTTCAAAAGCCTCCTCTGCTTTCTGTATAGCCTGGTTTACCTGACCTTTCTGCTTATACACTAAACTTAAACCATAAACGCACTTAGAAATTCCCTCCAACTCATCCTGATGAGACCGGAAGCCTGATAAAGCTTTGCTGTAATAACTTTCAGCTTCATCATACTTACCTGACTTTAGGTAAAGATCAGCCAATCCTACTTCAGACTCCAGAAGGCGTTTAGGAATGCCGGAATCTTTAAAGAATTGTTGTGCCTTAAGCAGGTGGCTTTCGGCCTGATTAAAATTCCCTGTTTCAGAAAAGCACAGGCCTGATAAGTAATGCAAGGTTGCCGTCTGCACATCATTAGCGGCTGAACCTGCTATTCCCTTGCTGAAAAAATATTCTGCATCCTTAAACTTCTTCTGGTTAAAATATACCAGTCCTAAATGCATTTCACATTTAGCTATACCACTTAAATCGCCTTGTTCTTCATAAAATCCCCGGGCAATCCTGACCTGGTGAATGCTTTTGTCAATCAATGATTTTATGAGGTAATATTGAGCAAGGTTGAATGCGGCATCAGCTTTACCCCGGGTGTATTGCGATTCTTCACTTTGCTGCATAGCAAGTGTGGCAACTTTGTATGAAGAATCGAGCAGGTTTTGCTTCCTAAGCCCGGCCGAAAGGCCATTCAACTCATCCACATTGGAAAATTCTGGTTTTTGAGCTGAGTTATCCAGCTTTTCTGAATGAACTGGCAAGGCGATTAAAATGATAAACATCACCGGCAGAAGCAAGCGCTTGACGAATGTTCTGAAGGTGATGTTCATCTTACATTTTCTTTAATAACCTAATGGACGAACGTTAACACAGTTAAATGGACAATATCCGGTTAGCTTAACACTTGTGGCATTGAAGAGCGCTTCATGTACTACAATATTATGTTGTATGGAGGGTTCGCAATGGATAACCAAACCTTCACCGTCAATATATCCGGCATACATCATAATGCCATTGGCACGCGGATGTCTTAGAAAAATACCGTCTATCAATGGTTTTGCAAGAAATGCAGCATGTCGTTCATTGCCTTCAAGCCTGCCAGGGGTTAAGAATTCTGCGGTTAACCTCTCTCTGACTTCTATAGTACTTTCACTGGCTGCCTCTCCCAAATCGTTATCCTCATATCGTTCACCATCCTCTATGCATACTTCTTTATGATCTCCATCTGACCACATGAGTTTTTGCATCGTGATTAGCCCCAAACCGACTGTAGTGGCCAGAAAAACTCCGGAAAGGAATTTAGCCCCTCGAGTCCTTACGAAAAAAAATAATACTGTGAAAGCTGCGCTTCCAACAGTAATGGCAAGGTGAAGTAAATCAATGTCCTTCATAGCATTGGTTGATTATTAGGTATTTTCCGGTAAAATTATGAAATATTTCAATTGCTAGAGTAGAAAATTAATTGGGCTGAAACCGCTGTCAGGAGTGGGTTTGCGGCTAAAATAGGAGTGATGCCCTTTTCTGAAAGGCCCTTGCATGAGCCTGGAATACATTAAAAAGAGGGACTTAGTAAGAGGATAACCGGAGATCAGTTATCCTCTTACAAAATCCTTAAAGTGCCAGGGAAATAGAAGCTGAAGTAGTAACCGGTGCAAATCCAAATAAATTAACATTTGTTTTACCATTGTTATCACCATTCAGTTGTCTTCCATCCCTGTAGTATTCTTCTTCGCCCCCAACCCTGGCGTATTGAAACCCGTAGGAAACTTCTGCCCCAATTCCCAGTTTCTTGGAAACCATATACCTTACGCCTCCAAATCCTTTGATGCCTATGGAAAAACCACCGTCCATTTTGGTTGTTCTTACCTGTGATTCTGCAAAGGGGTTGTCGGGATCAGTGATGCTGTCGTTTGATTCACTTACAATTTTACCCAGAGCAGTAAAGGGTAGCTGTCCGCCTATATAAGTACGGAATTTTGACCCGTTCTTTTCTGTTCCATCTGCCGCTACACCGGTAATGTAATGACCAAAGCCCAAAGCAAACGTCATGGAGGTTTGGCGCACCCTATAGATGCCGGCCTGTGTTCTTGAAGTTCCCGGATTAAAGAAATCGGTACTACTGCTTGTATATTCTTCTTGAGCTGACCAACGGGTGATACCGGCTCTGGTTCTGAAAAACTTAGTTTCAGATGTGTTAAAATCAGCCACAAGATCACAGGATAAAACCCTTAGTTTAATGTTAACATCAGATTCATAATAGTCATCTTGGTAGGAAGAATTTATACCCCCTCCTGCAAATTGATTCAGGCGGAGTGACAAGACAGATTGCGAACTTCCTAATAAAGGAAGTAAAAGCAGTGTAAACATTAAGATTGTTTTCATGACATGTAAATTTTAAGTGTGAATATGAATTATGAAGTGCGGTGTAAATTACTTTTCCGGTTTGTCAGTCTTTTTTGAATTAAAGCCCATTATCAACCCAAGTCGCTGGGACTTTTTCCCCGGAATGACATAGAGGTTAAGTGGGATATTTACCCTCCCTGATTTAAAGCTCTTTCCCAGGGCAAATACAAAGGCAGAATGTAAACCCGGGAACCCCCGTATGTCAGTGTTTTTTACAAATTCAACATCACCGTGTTTTTCCTTATTGTAGTCCCTTTTTAATATCCATTTGCCTTGATAATGAAAACCTTCGGCAATTCTATTTAACGTGAAGTGTGGCCCGAAACCAAACTCCCAACCATTGTAGTTATTACGAAAACCATTGAGGAGGCTGAGACTTGGTATAAATAGTCCTTGATCCATTCCTGATATAGCCGGAATGATTTCGAAAAGAGCCTGAAAAGCTCCGGAATTCAAATACTGGATTTCCTGCTGATAGCCAAACACGAACATGAACGGATAGCCATCAAAACCACCCTCGCTCTTAGGCGCCATCAAACGATTGGCTGCCTCGCCTGCAATAAAGGAAATTCCTGTACGCGGACCATTGAGTACCAGCCGGGTTTGTCCGGGATTGTTGATTTCGCTTTCGTATTCTGTGATCAGCGAGAGCTTGGAAGCCACATCAGTGTTATAGGGCAGTCCAAACAGTTTCTGAACGCTCACCTGAACCATTTCCTGAATACTCTCCGGTAAATATAAGTATTCATCAATTTGCACCTTCTCAATGCCTCCGGCACTTACATTTATTAGCCGCAGCGAAATAATAATCTTGTCACCAAACTTTTCGATGGCGCCACCGATCATTTTATCAGCGTTTACCCCTTTTCCAACTGCAATCAGGCAATTCATTCCGAGGCAGGTGGCTTGTGTATAGGTTGTATCTCTTTCGAAATAAGTGGCAAGATCGTGCTTGTCAACCACTGCATATAAGCCGGTTTTTTCGATTTCCAACCGCACCAGGTTGCCGGCACTTTGCTCGTCAAGCATTCCGCCATTTGCCTCAATGTTGAGTACACCTAATACAGGTTGGGTTTGAGCATTCGACTTCATACAAACTAGCAGAGAGATAGTGAAGAAGCCTTTGATCAGGAATTTGATAGAAGTTTTCATAACTGTTCATTTTTAAAGTTTACTCACAAATGAACAGCGACATAAAGATGTATGAAAACTAAGTTTTAAGGCAAGTACCTGACTTTTTTACAGAAATTGCAAATTCAATGAAAGTTCAATATTTTCCGGAAGTTTTATCTGAAAACCAACAATGTGGAGTATTAAAAATGGCAAAAATTGCTAAAGTTATTTTATGCAATTGCTTTCTTTGCTGATATTCAGCGTGAATAGAAAAACATCCATTTGGATTATTAAGGAATGTTTTGGTTTTAAGAGAAAAACAAACCTATGAATGAGCCGCTACAACTCCAGATTTCCCTGTTCCAAATGATGGAAAGCCTAAAACAGGGAAGCCCTTTAAGAGCACCCGTCTTCGCAGCATTTACATTCCCCCAATCTGGCGTGAGGTTTTCCTCATGTCTTCCACATGACTCTTTCATTTCAGGACCCCGAAACATCAGTGGCCCTGACCTTTAGGGCAGGGTAAAATGAGCCATCTTTACCTAAGGGCTTCAGCCCTTTTTGTACCCTCGGGTTTGCCGGAAAGAGCTAAAGCCCTGCAAGGGGTTTGGAGCATTTTCCTCCGCCCTGAAGGACGGAGTTACTGATCGAAGAGTGGTGCCTGGAAATCACAAACGAACGCTTGCGACAGAGAGCCTCGAAGCCAAAGCATGGCTACCCAGGGCGGCCCACCCACTCCCCTACGTCATCAGGAACTTGAATCGATGGATATTCTTCAGGGCGATGCCGGTACCGCGGACTACTGCGCGCAGGGGATCTTCGGCTACGTAAACCGGCAGCTTGGTCTTTTTGCTGATGCGTTTATCAAGGCCGCGGAGCAGGGCGCCTCCACCGGTGAGGTAAAGGCCGGTTTGGTAAATGTCGGCTGAGAGTTCCGGGGGTGTAATTTCCAGCGCTTTCAAAATAGCCTCTTCTATTTTTGCTATGGACTTATCCAGCGCATGGGCAATTTCGCTGTAGCTCACGGTTACGGACTTTGGAATGCCCGTCATAAGGTCGCGGCCATTTATAGAGAAATCCGGGGGCGGGTTCTCCAGTTCCGGCAGCGCGGCCCCCACTTCTATTTTGATCTTTTCTGCAGAGCGTTCTCCAATCAATATGTTGTGCTCCCTGCGCATATATTCAGCAATGTCGTTTGTGAATTCATCACCGGCAATTCGGATGGACTGGTCGCATACGATGCCACCCAGGGCAATTACCGCAATTTCGGTAGTACCGCCTCCAATGTCAATCACCATGTTGCCCACTGGCTCTTCCACGTCAATGCCGATACCGATTGCTGCTGCCATTGGCTCATGGATCAGGTAGACTTCCTTGCTGCCGGCCCGTTCGGCAGAGTCTTTTACCGCACGTTTCTCCACCTCCGTAATCCCGGAAGGAATGCAGATGACCATGCGCAGGTGGGGCGCGAAAAAGCGGTTGCGCTTGTTTATCATGTTTATCATGCCGCGCAGCATCTGCTCTGCCGCCTCAAAATCTGCGATTACCCCATCCTTCAGCGGGCGGATGGTTTTGATGTTCTCGTGGGTTTTCCCGTGCATCTGCATCGCCTGGCTGCCAATGGCCACCACCTCTGCCGTCATGCGGTTTTTCGCAATGATGGAGGGTTCATCCACCACCACCTGGTCTTTATATATAATGAGGGTATTGGCCGTTCCGAGGTCAATTGCCAACTCCTGTACAAAAAAATCGAACATTCCCATTTCTAAAACCTAATGTTTAAAGTGCCTGGTACCAGTTACTACCATTGCAAGGCCATGTTGGTTGCAGTAGTTTATTGAATCTTCATCGCGGATGGAACCTCCGGGCTGTATAACTGCGGTTATGCCAGCCTTGTTTGCCATCTGCACACAATCAGGAAAAGGGAAAAAGGCATCAGATGCCATTACTGCCCCTTTCAGTTTCAAATCAAAATTAGCGGCTTTTTCTATTGCCTGCTTCAAGGCATCTACACGCGATGTTTGCCCTACGCCAATTCCCACAAGCTGTTTATTTTTTACTAAAACAATAGCGTTGCTTTTTGCGTGCTTCACTATTTTATTTGCAAAAATTAAATCGGCAACTTCATTTTCAGTGGCCGTTTTTTGGGTAACGTTTTTTAAATCGCTTATTGATTCCGTTTTAATATCCTTGTCTTGCATTAAAACCCCGTTCAATACGCTCCTGAACTGCGATTGTGGCCATGCTGTTTCCTTTTGCTTCAGGAGGATCCTGTTTTTTTTCTGTTTTAAAATATCCAGGGCTCCGCTGTCAAAATCCGGTGCAATTAAAACTTCAAAAAACAAGTTATGAATTTCTTCGGCCAGTGCTGCAGTCAATTTTTCATTGGTAATAATAATGCCTCCAAAAGCGGATACCGGATCGCCAGCGAGTGCATCTTTCCAGGCTGCTTCGGGATTTGCCCTTGTGGCAACCCCGCACGGGTTGTTGTGCTTTATCACCGCAAATGATCCCGATTCCAGGTCATTCATCAAATTAATGGCAGCGTCAATGTCCAGCAGGTTGTTGTATGAAAGCTCCTTGCCGCTCAACTGTTCAAGCGCCTGCTCCAGTTCTCCGATGAAGAAGCCGTTCTGGTGCGGGTTTTCGCCATAGCGCAGCGGTTTTCCGTTTTCCATTCCGGGCATTGCCGGTGCCTCTGCTGAACCTCCGGAAAAGTAGCTGCCAATATTTTTGTCGTAATGTAAGGAAATTCTGAATGCTTCGCCCGCCAGCAATTTCCTTTCGTCAGTATCAAAGGAGAATTTTTCCTGAGAGAGTTTTTCTTCAAGATATTTATAATGTTCCCTTGAAGGAATGATGACCACATCCTGGTAATTTTTGGCTGCGGCCCGAATCAGTGCAATGCCGCCAATATCTATTTTTTCAATAATATCTTCATGCCCGGCTCCGCTTTCCACAGTTTCTTCAAAAGGATAAAGATCAACGATCACCAACTGGATAGGCATAATGCCATGCTTCGTCATCTCATCCTGATCAGTGCGGTTCCGGCTGCGGCTGAGGATGCCGCCAAATATTGCTGGATGCAACGTTTTTACCCGGCCATCTAAAATGGACGGATAAGACGTAAGTTGCTCTGCATCTGTTACCTCAAACCCCTCATTGCGAATAAACTTTGCCGTCCCACCGGTAGAGATGATCTGAACGTTGTGCTCCTTTAGCAACTTGAGCAGGGGGGAAAGTCCTTCCTTGTGGTAAACAGAAATTAGCGCGGTGCGGATTGTGGTCTGATTGTCTGCCAATGCTGATAATTAAGCCGCAAAAGTAGAAATTATTCGTATCATGAAGACTACGAATCTTGACGCCTGAGCTTTTCATTTCTTTTCAAAATCCGGAAGAAAATCCAAAAATCCTGCAGACACAGAGACCTTATAAAATAACTCTCCTGAGCAATGGCGTCATCGGGTCTGAAATTCTGATTTGGCACCGGGTTCCCAGGTATGGACTGAAAATATCACCAGGCTTTTCTGTTAATTATTCAACCATTTGCACTTATTGCAATTTAATTGAAGGTAACAACTGAACAAAAATATTATACATTAAACCTTATAAGGATTTTGGCACCTCAACAAAATTTGGTAAATGCAACTGATACAGAACGGTTTAAGGCTATCTTAAACCAGGTTCCCGCTTGGGTGGCCTATATAAATGCGGATTTGCTGTTTGAATTCTCAAATAATCATAACAAGGTATTGCCGGGCCTGCCGGGGAATGACGTACATGGGAAACCCATCAATGAAGCACTTGAACCTCCGGCACTGGAACGGCTTCATCCCTATATTCAGAAAGGCCTTGAAGGAGAAAGAGTATCTTCTGTGGAGCCTGTGATCAATACCAGCGGAGAGCAGAAGACGCTGAAAATAGAGACGGTTCCGGACAAAACTCCGGAAGGTGCTGTCCGGGGGCTGCTGTTGATGGTGGAAGAAGTGACCAAATCTATATGGAAGGAGAAAAAACCCGCAGGATCATCCTCTGCGGGGGATCTGCGGTTGGGCAGGCAGCAACTGGTAGTGGAATCTATTCCTCAAATGGCCTGGACTATGATGGGTGATGGCGTGCTGGATTATCATAACCAGCGATGGTTTGAATATACCGGGATGAGCATTGAGGAGGTGCGGGTAAAGGGATGGTTTCCCATTGTGCATCCTGATGATTTCCTGAAGCTCCGCAGAAAATGGGAAAAGGCCACTGAAAAGAAACAGCCCTATGAATTTGAATTGCGCCTGAAGAATGCCGCTGATGATAAATATTACTGGCACCTCCTGCGCAGCATCCCTGTCCGGAATGAAAAGGACGAGATACAAATGTGGGTGGGCACCGCTACCAATATTCATGACCAGATCACTTTCCAGGAAAAACTGAAGGAATCTCAGGAGCACCTGGAAAAGATGGTGCAGGAACGGACGGCTGAGATCATCAGTGCGAACCAGGAGTTGGTGAATACTAACAATGAACTGAATCGCTTTGCGTACGTCATATCGCACGATCTGAAGGCTCCGTTGCGCGGAATCAGCTCCTTAGCTACATGGCTGCATGAAGACTACGAAAAGGAACTTGGGCCTGAAGGCCGCGAACAACTCAACCTCCTGATGCAACGGGTGAAACGGATGCATGACCTTATTGAAGGAATTCTACAATACTCACGTGCCGGCCGCGATATGGACGAGGAGGCAAAAAAGGTAAACGTGAAAAAAGTAGTGGAAGAGGTGATCGCCAGCCTGCCGAAACCCGATTCCGTTTCTATTTCCGTACCCAGCACCATGCCTGTGCTCGAATTTCAGGAAACCAAAATTTATCAGGTATTTCAAAATCTGGTATCGAATGCCATAAAATTTAATGATAAGCCAAAAGGAAAAATCGAAATTGGCTATGAAGATGAACCGGGGAAGTACCTGTTTTATGTAAAAGATAATGGCAGTGGAATTTCTGAAAATTATCACTCCAGGATATTCCAGTTGTTCCAGACGCTGAGCGCTGAAGAAGATACCGAAAGCACAGGTGTGGGACTGGCCATCGTCAAAAAGATCATCGAAGCTGCCGGAGGGAATATTTGGGTGGAGTCAACCGAAGGTGCCGGTTCAACTTTCTTCTTTACGATATTAAAAAAGCAATAAACTGAATTCCGGCAACTTTGATAAGAAGAAAATTTTATTAAAATGAAGTGCGGACGCACGCTCACTTGAGGAGGGGGCCAGGTAATGATAGAGAAAACTTAGTGTGACTTTGTAACTTGGCGCCTAAATCTTTAAAATGATCCGGGTCTTTTAAATCATTGATCGTTCTTTCCAAACCATCTTTTGAATTTACTTTTAATGCCCTCCCAGGAAATGGAATGATGTTCCGTTCCGGTAGTGCTCATCAGGAAAGCCAGAGGTTGCAGTGTAGGTATGTGCTTAAACACGATCAAGAGCATGGCTAAATACGGAATTACGACAAACATGCCTGCCAACCCCCAAATTGTCCCCGAAATAATAAGGGATACAATGGCCACCATCGGATTGATCTTCACCTGCGAACCGGCAATATTGGGTGTTAAAATATTATTCTCAACGAATTGAACGATGAAAAAGAACGGAATTATTCTCATCGCAATATTGATATCCTGCGTAGCCAACGCAAAAACCAATACTACCAGATAGCCGATAATAGTTCCGAGGTAAGGAATAAAATTAAAAATAGCGGCAATAAGGCCAAAAAGGATGGCGTGTTTTATTCCGATTAAATAAAGCCCGGTAGAATTTATGAAAGAAAGGATCACCACTACAAAGGTCATTCCGCTCAGATATTTTGTGGCGACATGAGATATTTCGGTAATCATATTTTCCACTGTATGCCTGCTGCGGTCAGCAATCATCTGGTGAAGAAATATTCTGAATTTATCCCTGTAAAACAATACCAGGAAAACGTATACAGGCAGCAGAAAAAACTTGAATACTGTAGTTGCCGTGGCCGAAAAAACCATTTTTCCGAAATTGCTGACAGAATCATATATCGCGTCTGATTGTTTGCTCAGCATCTCATCCTGTTTTTCTTCCGTTACGCCTATCCAGTCATTTATGGTTTGTTGAAATTCGCTGAGGTTTTCTTCAACCTTTTCTTTCATACCCGGCACATCGCTCATAAAGCTGCCGATGAGTTTCGCCATTAAGAAGATCACTCCAAACAAGACGGCTCCGGCCAACAGGATCACCATTAAATTGGCCAGTATCCTTGGCACCCCCTTCTTCTCCAAAAACTCCGCAACAGGATATAGCATAAAGCCCAGCAATACGGAAAGTGCTATTGGGATCAGGATATCACGGGCTACTATCAGACAGAATAAGATTGTGATAATAAGCCATAACAGCAACAGTATTTTTACGATCGGTTGTAAGTTTCTCATACACAAATAATAATTGCCTGCCCTTTTTGGTTGAAGTAATTCGCCAACAAAGTTTTAGTTTGAATTCTGAATTTAATCCTCTCCACGGTTATTTTTAATGGCCTTCCATTATTCTCCCCGGATGCCTATATTTAGCCACTATTTCCCAAACACTTTAAAAGATTTTATCTCTCATTATGGTTCATCAAAAAATTACTTCCGGTAAATGGCTACTCTTGCTTATTGCTCCCCTGTTTTTCAGCACCTGTTCCAAGAAGGCTCCCGAAAAAGTAGAGATAGACCCGGCCTACGGTGAGTTCATCTCAGGCTATACCAGTGGCGTTATTTCCAGCAACGGAACGATCCGCGTGCGGATGGCTGAGCCCGTTGCGGATCCTTCACAATTCAACGAGCCGCTTAAGGATAATCCCTTCAGCTTCGATCCCGGAATAAAAGGTGAAGCCTATTGGCTGGATGATTTCACCCTGGAATTTAAACCTGCGGCTCCGCTCCCGTCTGGCGAAGAATATCTTGCTAAGCTGAAGCTGGGAGATCTGATTGAGGTCCCTGAAGAATATAAGTTGTTCTCTTTCAATTTCTCTGTGTTGCAGCAATCTCTGGAGGTGAGGATAGACCAACTGCAGGCTTACAGCAATACAGAGCTGACAAAGCAAAGGCTGATTGGCCGGGTGCTTACGGCTGACATGGCCGGGGAAGATGCAATAGAAAAGGTTTTGAGCGCTTCGCAAAATGGTAAGGATCTCCCTCTAAACTGGCTTCATAACGAGAACACCACCACACATGATTTCGTGGTTGAGGAAATAAACCGTGGTGAAAAAGCTTCGGAAGTAAAACTTACCTGGAAAGGTACACCGCTGAATGTGGACGAGGACGGAGAACTGGTTTATTCCATTCCGGCTCTGGGAGATTTCTTTGTGATGGATGTGCGCGTGGTACCGCATCCTGAACAACACGTCATTATCCAGTTCAGCGATCCGCTGCTGGCTGACCAGGATCTTGAAGGATTGGTGACACTCACCGGGACCGCAAATCCGCGGACACTCGTCAATGGCAATCAATTGCTGCTCTACCCCGGCATCCGGCTGAAGGGAGATCAGACCGTGAAAATTGCACAGGGAGTAAAAAATGTACTCAATTATAAACTGAAAGAAGCCAAAGAATGGAATGTCCACTTTGAAGAAATGAAACCTTCAGTGGAACTCGTGGGCAACGGAACGATTATGCCCAACTCAGGTGGGTTGTTTCTGCATTTCCGTGCCGTCAGCCTGAAAACAGTGGATGTGATGGTGCTGAAAATTTATGAGAATAACATCCCGCAATTCCTGCAGGTAAACGACCTGCCGGGCGATTATCAGATGAGCCGCGTGGGGAAAACGGTATTGCAAAAGCAGGTTTCGCTGGAAAATATGAACCCCGCTGATCTTGGCCGCTGGGCCACTTATTCGCTGGACCTGAGCAAACTCATTCAAACTGAACCGGGTGCTATTTACCGGGTCAGGATAGGCTTCAGAAAAGACTACAGCACATACGATTGTGAAAACGGAACAGCCGAAACCACAGATGATGACGAAGATTATTATGAAGGAGATTATTATTATGAAGAAGATGGAATGACCCCGGTAGGAGGCAATAGCTGGAATCACGATGATGATTTCTGGAACTACTATGACCAATATTATTCCCGCGGCTACCGATATAATCAGCGCGACAATCCTTGCCATGAATCCTACTATGGCGCGCGAAGGGTTGTAACCCGTAATGTGCTGGCCAGCGACCTGGGCATAATGGCGAAAAGCGGAGAAGATAGCAAACTGCTGGTTTTTGTAAATGACATCAAAAGCACGCAACCCCTGGGCGGAATACAACTCGATCTATATGACTACCAGCAGCAGGTAATTGACCAGGCAGAAACCGGTGCTGATGGCATCGCGGTTTTCCAGGCCTCGGAAACGCCATTTTTAGTGGTTGCCAGGAAAGGCAGTCAGCGCGGATACCTGCGGCTCGTTGATGGCGGTTCGCTGCAACTGAGCCAATTCGATGTATCGGGCGAAAAAGTGGAAAAAGGGCTGAAGGGATTCATTTATGGCGAACGAGGCGTGTGGCGGCCCGGGGACTCCTTGTATCTCACCTTCATCCTGGAAGATACGGAGGAGAAAGTGCCGGATAATTATCCCGTAATAATGGAACTTTACGATCCGCAAAACCAGCTCGTAACCAAAAACGTCAACACCCACGGCAGCAGTGGATTTTATGCCTTCAGAATGGCTACACCGGCTACGGCCCGCACAGGCAACTACCAGGCACGCATAAAGCTGGGCAATGTGGTTTTTAATAAATCATTAAAGATTGAAACCGTAAAACCCAACCGCCTGAAGGTAAAACTTGATTTTGGAACGGAAGCGCTGGTGCGGGGTGAATCAAATTCAGGGATGTTGCAAATCAACTGGCTGCATGGCGCAGCAGGAAGAAACCTGAAAGCGGATATTCAGGTGAGTTACTCAACTGGCAAAACAAACTTCAGCAAGTTTCCCACCTTCCGCTTTGACGATCCGATGCGGACATTTAATACCGAGAGCAACCAGATTTTTGATGGGCAGGTTGGCGAAAACGGACACACATCATTTTCATTTAAACCGGAAGCGGGACACAACGCGCCCGGAATGCTCAATGCCAAATTCCTGACAAAGGCCTACGAGCCGGGAGGAGATTTCAGCACCAACACAATGACCATCCCTTATCATCCATTTAAATCATATACAGGAATAAAAATGCCTCCCGCTGACCGCAGCCGGGGCACCTATCTCACGGATACGAACCATCTTGTGAAGCTGGTGGCTGTTGATAGCGATGGTCAGCCGCTGGCAAATAAAGAATTAAAGATACAGCTTTATGAGCTACGCTGGCGCTGGTGGTGGGACAGGTATGATAACCAGGGAAACTATAACAGCCGGGTATATGAAAATGAACGGCAAACGGCCTCCGTCACCACCAACAGCCGCGGAGAAGCTTCATGGATACTGCGGGTTGACAACCCGCTTTGGGGCCGTTTCCTTGTCCGTGCGTGCGACCCGGAATCCGGACATTGCGCAGGAGATGTTATTTATTTCGACTGGCCGGGCTGGGTGAGCCGCCAGCGCCAGAATACCCCCGGAGGCGCTTCCATGCTGGCTTTCAGCACAGACAAGGAAAAGTATAATGTGGGCGAAAAAGCTGTGCTTACCATTCCTTCAAGTGCAGGTGGGCGTGCACTGGTTAGCCTTGAATCCGGCAAAAGCGTAGTGGAAACCCATTGGGTAGAAACGCAGCAGGGCGAAACCCGTTTCAGCTTTGAAGTGACTGAAAAGATGGCGCCCAATATTTTCGCCCATGTTACCATGCTCCAGCCTCATGCACAATCCATTAACGACCTTCCCATCCGGATGTATGGCATCATGCCGCTGCTCGTGGAAGATCCGAACTCACACCTCGAACCCACTATACGAATGCCGGACGTGCTGCGACCCGAAAAGCCTTTCCAGGTAAACGTAAGTGAGGCTACAGGAAGACCCATGACCTATACGCTGGCAATGGTGGATGAAGGATTGCTGGATCTTACGAATTTCAAAACTCCGCAGCCCTGGGATCATTTCTATGCAAGAGAAGCCCTCGGAGTTAAAACCTGGGATATTTATGACCAGGTAATGGGAGCTTTCAGTGGCAGGATGGATAAGCTCCTCGCAATTGGCGGGGATGGCGAAATCGTGAAAAAAGATGACGGGAAGGAACTCAACCGGTTTAAGCCCGTGGTAAAATATATCGGCCCTTTTCATCTTAAAAAAGGAGAAACCCAGACCCACACACTGGATATGCCGCAATATGTAGGATCCGTAAAAGTCATGGTAATAGCAGGTTTCGAGGAAGCTTATGGTTCTGCAGACAAGGTAGTACCGGTCCGCGCTCCGCTGATGGTCCTGGGCACATTGCCCCGCGTATTAGGTCCTGATGAAATGGTGAAACTGCCGGTCTCGGTATTTGCAATGGAAAGCCAGGTGAAAAACGTGCAGGTGGAAATTACCACCAATGATATGCTGACCATAGAAGATGGAAGCTCCCGTTCGCTTTCATTTTCCAAAACCGGAGATGAACTTGTTACTTTCTCATTAAAAGTGAAACCCCTGACCGGAGTGGCCAAAGTAAAAATAAAAGCGAGAAGTGGTAGAGAAACAGCAGAACAGGAGATCACCCTTGAGATCAGGAATCCTAATCCTGAAGTTACCAATGTATTCGATACGGTATTGGAGGCCGGAGCTGCCTGGAATATCAATTATGCACCAGTGGGAATGGCAGGCACCAACTATGGTGTACTGGAGCTGAGTTCAATCCCACCGCTGAACCTGGATGAACGGCTGGAATTTTTGATCCGGTACCCTTATGGATGCATCGAGCAAACTACCTCCTCGGTATTTCCACAGCTTTTCGTAGAGCACCTGATGGACCTTCCTCCTGCTGAAAAGGCACAAATAAAGGCGAATGTGGCAGCGGGGATAGCGCGCCTGAGTGGCTTCCAGGTAAGCGGGGGCGGATTTGCCTATTGGCCCGGCCAGCGGAATGTGGACGACTGGAGCAGCAGCTATGCAGGCCATTTTCTTGTGGAAGCAAAGAATCTCGGCTATTCGGTGCCGGAAAATATGCTGAGCCGCTGGAAAAATTACCAGACCAACATAGCCAATTCATGGGTGGCCGGAGGTGGCGATTATGGCTACCGCAGCGACTTTGTACAGGCATACCGGCTATATACGCTGGCCCTCGCAAAATCTCCGGCTCTGGGCGCCATGAACCGACTCAGGGAGCGAAGTGAACTCACGCCCACAGCACGCTGGCGGCTTGCTGCTGCATACCAGCTTAGCGGTAAACCCGATGTAGCTAAACAACTGGTAAGAGAGCTGCCCCTGCGCGTAGAGGCATACCGCGAACTTTCTTACACTTACGGCTCCGGAACACGCGATGAAGCAATGATCTTGGAGACACTCACGCTGATGGGTGAAAAAACCAAAGGTGCCGAACTGCTCAAACATGTTTCGGGCGAACTCAGCAGCAACCGCTGGATGAGCACACAAACTACTGCTTATACCCTGATGGCAACTTCTAAATTTCTGGGAAATTCTACGCTACCCACAAAAATGGATTATACCTACAGCCTGAATGGCGGCAGCAAAACCAATGCGGCCAGCAATACACCGCTGAACCAAGTTCCGCTCAGCATCAAAGGCACCCAGGGTGGCAACGTATCACTCAAAAACAATAGTGACGGGATATTATTTGCCCGTGTCATATTGCATGGGATACCCATTACGGGAGATCAAACATCGGCTGACAATGCACTGAAGATTGACGTGAACTATAAACTCCCAGACGGCACTCTGCTCGATCCGCAGTTTCTTGACCAGGGAACGGATTTCGTAGCAGAAGTCACTATTTTCAATCCCGGCTATCGCGGTCATTATCAGGAAATGGCGCTCACGCAAATATTCCCTTCGGGCTGGGAAATCATCAACACGCGTTTGCTGGATTTCGACTCCGGAAGCAAAGAAGACAAAGCAGAATACCTTGATATCAGGGACGACCGCGTGTATACATTTTTCGACCTGAGCAGGAACGATTCAAAAACTTTCCGCGTAATGTTGAATGCCAGCTACCTGGGCCGCTATTATCTTCCCACCGTGAGTTGCGAAGCCATGTATGATGAAACCATAAACAGCCGCAGACCGGGCCAATGGGTAGAGGTGGTTAAAGCCGGAGATGCCCGGATGAACTAAAATCTGCGATTCCGGTCTGGCCACAGGAGAAATGAACCTGAAGCATACCAACTAAAAGCCCCTTCCCGTGCAGAACAGGATGGGGCTTTTGATTTTATAAAAAGGCGCCTGAAAAGTAAAACCGGCTATTTTATTTTTACATAGATCCACGCATCAGGAACTACATCCCTGCGGATGCGCAAAATGTTCTGTTCGGCCTCCTCAATCGTTCCGGCCTGCTCCACATAGATATAGTGAAGGTTCCGCTCTTTATTATACAGGGATTGTGACTGGATTCCTTTTTCACTCATTTGGTTCTGAAGCTTTGCCGCATTTTCAGGAATTTCAAAGGCTCCAACTACCAGATAAATATCGGCATTGCTGAAATCAGGATTTTCCGTTGAATGCTTATTCTCAATGTCAAAAATATCAATTGGAATATCAGATTTTTCAGGTTCTGGCGCCACTTCAGGAATATTGTCCGAAGCGATTAACGAATCTACTTCCACCTCTTCGGGAGTTTCCAGTTCCGGCAATACCATCCCGTTGACAATCTCCATTTTTACATCGGCCAAAACTGATTGTACCTGAAGATTTACCTTATGATTCTCACTTTCAGCGGCACTCGTTTCCGAATTCGAAACGCGTTTAGATTTATTATCCTGCTTGTTGAACGGAAGAACCTGCGCCTGGGAAATTGTGATGGCTCCCATTGCAATAGCCATTGTCAGTAGTGCTTTTTTCATTTTAACTTATTTTTTAAATGTTCCGGGTAAAATTCATTTTAGGCTGATTTTACAGCTTGGTTACACATGTAAGAACGAGTTCAGCATTTAAGCCTGTTTCCTGTTCCGAATCTCGTTTTTCGATCCGCATCCGAGCGATTTTGTAATGAAAAAAAGCAGGTAAAAACCGCTACTGCCAATCCAGATTCTTTGCTTTTCAAGGCGTTTACGGCTTTTGACGATGCTTTTTCTTTCAGCACATCATAAAGATATGGCGAAATAAAACCCGGAACAGCATCGCCACCGCGCCAGGTGCAACAAGAGGCTGTAAGGAATCCCGGTTGCAGATTATATTTTCATCCACTTATTTAAAAAGTAAATTGGCTCTGCTGATATTTTAAAGGAAGAGCGTTATGCCTCAATAGCTTACTCATCACTCAGAAAGTCTTTCATTGCAATGATGGCCTCCCCGGACATTTCTTCCTGCACAAAATGCCCGCAATCCATTTCCACGATCCTGGCTTCAGGAAGCCTTGTCCTCCATTTTTCCAGGTAACCCGTTGTGATGAATTTATCCTTCGTGCCCCACACCAGGAGCCACGGCTTATCGCTGATTTTGTGCAACAATTCCCATTGTTCCTGATACCAGGAAGATGCGCCAACCAGCGATTTCGCCAGCCTCAATAGTGGATAGCGGGAAGTTTTGTCAGGAAAAGGAAGGAGATATTGCCGGTGAATATTTTTCGTCAGATTGGCTTTATCCGCAAATCCTTTCTTCAGCAAAACTTTGGGTGAAAAATTCATTCGCAGGTAGAGGAACCGGCCCAGCGCGCTGTTCACGATCTTATCCACCTTTCTGGCTCCGGGGTCAGAGGCCGTCTCCCACAGCCATGTATTGAAGAGAACGATTTTCTTTATCCGCACCGGTTCGGCTATAGCGGCAGACAATCCGATGGGGCCACCAAAGTCATGTACCACCAGGGTAATATCTTTCAGGTCCAGCGCCTGTATAAAGGCGGACAAATTCCGGGCGTGGGCCTGCGGTGTTCCCGGAAAATCCTGCGGCTTATCTGAGAGTCCGAAGCCGAGATGGTCTATCGCGATGCACCGATGGCTTTTGGAAAGCTCCCTGATCATATCGCGATAAAGAAATGACCATGTTGGCGTTCCATGTACAAACAGGATCACCTCTCCTTCTCCTTCGTCAACGTAGTGCATCCGTCCCGCTTCCAGTTGGAAATAATGGTGGGCGAACGGATATTGAACCGTGTCAACCCAAGATTGGGCTTGCATTGTATTATTCATAGTAATCAGCATTATTAAAGTGAAAAGATGTCTCATCATTTTTTTGAGGCAAATCTCACCTGACAAATGCCGGCAAACCTTTGTCTATACCAAGATTTAAATGGTTACCGATGAAAGGAGCTTACTGAAATTTGTGGGGTTTATGCGCAGGTATGAGGCGAGATCCTTGTGCGGGATCATATTCAGCAGGTGCGGACTTCGCTGCATCATCGTTTTAAAACGCGTCTCAATATCGAAAGCCATTAACTCGTGATGCCGCTGTATCAAACCTATAAGTACCATTTCGGTGGCAATTCTGAAGAGTGTTTCTTTTGGCCTGTAACGCGCCATCATTTCCTGGTGCATCCTGTAAGACAGGCGCAGGAACTTGCTGTCAGTGATGGTTTCCAGGAAATACTTTGAAGGCTTCTGCGGCAGGAACGAATCCGGGATCCCGGAAAATGATGGCGGGTATGTGAAGGCGATTACATGCTCTTTCCCATCATCAATGTAGTAGGACTTTTGAATTCCTTCCCGCACAAAGAACATGTGCCGCTGCACCTGATCTTCGGCAGTGATAATGGTTTTTCTTTTTACGCTGAACTCCTCCCAGCATGAAATGTACTCGTCAAGGATCGCATCGTCCACCGCATGGATGGCTTTGAGGAATTGTTTCATAAATCTTCTATTAATTTTATGAATTAATTTTCAGTTGTCTTTAAATTTCAAATCCCTCCCGGAAAACAAATTTAGGTTATTGGGTGAGGGTGAGCCATACTTTCCCGCTTCGATGTCCGGCTTTAAGTAAACCTTCGCTTAAAACCTAATTTTGGTTTTCTTAAGGATATGAAAAAGAATTCACTTACCTGTAAAAACTACATTACCACGGTTTCTTTCAGTGCGTAAGATAAGGATCCCGGGAAAGGTTATAGGGGTTCATTTAACGTACGAAAAATGCCTGAACTGCATCAAAAGGCGATGAGAAGGGCTTTGGGATCCGGGCTTTCTTTAAATAAATTTGTGAAGCAAGCAATTTCAGATAAGGTGAAAAAATAAGGCTTGTTCTTACCCCGCCCTGAAGGACAGTGTTACTGATCTTTTGCCGCCTAAAGAGTTTTTATCACGATAGAAAAAGCGAAGGACATGCGCGGCAGCGGCACCTAAAACAAAAAGCCTTGCGAAGATTAACTTCACAAGGCTTTCTATGTGAACCCGAAGGGATTCGAACCCCAAACCTCCTGATCCGTAGTCAGGTGCTCTATCCGGTTGAGCTACGGGTCCAATGCCTTTGCAAAGCACTTCCCCAGATTGCTGAACAAGGTCAAATCCGTTCGCTGCCGGAACATACCCTTGGTGGTCATCACTGAATATTTGGTTCCTGCGCTGGAAAGCTGCTCTTTGGTGCTATGCATCTCAGGCTGCCTGGTAATCAATTAAAAAAAGAAAACCGGCTTGTAGCAGAAGCTACAGCCGGTTCCTGGTTTTAATAGCATATACTGTTGCTTATTAAGCCTGGGCCATTTCCTTTTTTCCGCTGCCTTTTTTGGCAAGTTCCAGCTTCTGGATGTTGCTTTCCGCAATATTTGCGGCAACTTCAAAAGCTTCTGCGTAGGAATTTCTGCAAGCCAATACCTGGTTTTTCTTAATAACCAAATACAATGTGTCCATGATAATGTAAAATTGATAAATGTGAAAAAAAATGATTAGCTTCTTTTGATTAGCCTCTTCGTTACTTTAGCGCCATTTTGCTCAAGCACAAGGAAATAAATTCCGCTTTCGAGGCTTCCACCTTCTAAGTATGTGTATGCGTTAACTCCTCTGTTGCTGTTGATGATTTTGGTGTGGAGCAGCCTGCCATTAAGATCCAGGAGAGTAAGGTTTACGGGAGACGTATTGCCGGCCCGGTAGCTCAGGCTAAATTGCGATACGAAAGGATTTGGGCCTATTTCCTTTAATGCCAGCGGCTCTGCATTGATATTAGTATTTCCACGGTTTACCCACTTTACCGGAAAGGCCTCGATTGCGCCATCAAAACCGGTCTGGCGAAGTTGATAATACGAGGTGCCAGGCAACGGACTTTTGTCCAGAAATGCATATTTTTTCGTTTGCTGAGAAGTGCCTGCACCCTTTACTGTGGTGAGGTGGCTGAAGGTATGGCCATCACTGCTGCGTTCCAGCGTAAAGTAATCGTTGTTCAATTCTGAAGCGGTAGCCCATGCCACCACCACATTGCTATTAAGCGGCTTCACGTCATACGTGAGAAGATCTACAGGCAGCGGATTGCCTTCCGGGTTCTCAGTTTCTTCACCAGGACCCATGATATAGCTGGCACTGTTTCGCTTCTCAAAATTTCCGGCAGGGCCGAAGGTTATTTGATTTTTCTGAGTGGTTTCAACAATGCCTCTTTTAAAACTGAATTTTCCTTTAATAAATACAGTGCCTTCAAGCACCACTTGCGGAACAGAGGCTGAACTGTTATTGATTTTAACATTATTATAATATATACCGTCAGTTCCTGCACCCGCACTGGCGGACAGCAACTGCTTGTCAGAGCCGGCAAGCACAAGCGTGGCATTTTCCGTGGCTGAGAATAATCCAAAGTTCGCTGGCGCTGCCATCCGATGAATATTTCCGTTGAGCGTAAGAACAGATTGATCATTGAGTAAAAGCGCAGCCTTGCCTTCTTCCGATGCGGAGAATTTAATATCTCCCGCTATGGCCACTTCGCTGGTGTGGTCCTGCTTAAATGAAACAATGGCCCCGGCCCCGTTCTGTTGCAGGTTGAGGTTTCCGGCTACCTGGGTTGTGGCATTGCCAAAAGTGTAGTACATAATGCCGGCCTGCTCTTCTGCATTCAGGTTTATATCACCGGAAATTTCGCTGTTGCTGCTGTCAAACCAGAGGTAGGTCCATGAGGTGCCCTCCCCTTTCACATTAAAATTACCGGCTACTTTTAATGCCCCTTCCTGATCTACCAGTACCGCGAGACTTTTGGAATCGCCATTCATATCTATATTAATGTCTCCGGAAACCTCCAGTGTTTTTTTGGCGCCAATTGTAAATGTGGTAATAGAGGAAGAACCGGTAATAAAAATCGATCTGCACTTTTCATTACGTTTCACTCTGACGTCAGCGCCTTTAATATAAACAATATCATTTTCGCCCGGTATGGAATGCGCCTTTTCGCCATCATGCCCGGTTGATGACCAGGTATTTTTATCGTTCCAGTCTCCGCTGGTGCGCGAATAATATGTCATATCAGTTCCAGCCAATACATCCTTTATACCTCCTACATTCAGGAAAATAAAAAAGGCAAGGATCAATCCCGTACCTGAGCTGGTGAGGGCCGCAATCGTTACCGCCCGCGTCATGTCCGTTTTTTGTACCTGCTTCTGTTTTGAGTAAAGCTTGTGTTTCATACTTAAAATTTTAATTTTATGGATAAGTAAAAGCAGGAGAAATGCACCTCTCAGACAGCATTATTCTCCCTTTACCAATTGATAGTTTTATCATCAGCAAATTTAATTGCGGTGCAGCCGCAGGCGTGGTAAAAGAGCCGCGCTCTGCCTCAGATGTAAGACTTTGGAAAATGTACCGGAGCTGAATAATGATTTGCCTGAAAAAGGAATGGAAATATTCTATTATTCTGGCTCCGGCATGTTATTTTGTAATTACCGGAAACGGGCAATATCATGGTTGCCGGGAGCATTTCAATACTTATTCTACGTCTCTTTGCCGGTATTTCGATTAATTAATCAGGAGAATCCTTACATCAGGAATTTTAATTTACGCTCAATGGAGCATCACAACCTCCGGAAAGGCGACTTTCCTGAGCCGCACAAGCATTTCCTATCTTTGACGCCATAATTTAGAATGATGATAAAAATGAAAAAATCCTGGTTGCTTATATGTCTTCTGATCATTTCTTCCACGGCTGCTGCTCAGGTGCCAACCGGAAATTCTCCCGGAGATCTGTTGCTTGCCATGAAGAAAATGAATCAACTCGTCAGCGTGCTTTACATCGCTGCGCATCCTGATGATGAAAACACACGATTGCTCTCATATCTTGCTTCTGAGAAACTGGCGCGTACCGGATACCTCAGTCTTACCAGAGGTGATGGCGGCCAGAATCTTATCGGCAATGAAAAAGGGGATCTGCTGGGCCTTATCCGTACGCAGGAACTGCTGGCTGCACGCAGGCTGGACGGGGCCGAGCAATTCTTTACACGCGCAGTTGACTTCGGCTACTCCAAGACTTCAGAAGAAACTTTCAGCAAATGGGGCTACGACTCTATATTGAATGATGTGGTGTGGGTGATAAGAAAGTTCAGGCCGGATATCATTATTACGCGGTTCCCAACCAATAACTATGGAGGCCACGGACACCACAGTGCTTCCGCCATCCTGGCCGAAGAAGCATTCCATGCTGCCGCTGATCCTGAGAGGTTCCCGGAGCATTTCGAGTTTGTGGAAGTATGGAAAACAAAAAGACTCTTAATGAACTCCAGCACGTGGTGGTTCCCTGAAATCCGCGAAAAGGCCAAAACCTCTGATTCGATCCTGACAGTGGATGTGGGAACATACAATCCGCTGTTGGGGCAGTCCTACGCAGAAGTGGCGGCCAGGAGCCGGAGTCAGCATAAGAGCCAGGGTTTTGGAGCTTCACGGCAATTCGGCACGCAAGAGGAATATCTCACGCTGGTTAAAGGAAAGCTCCCTGAGAATGACATTTTTGACGGAATCAAAACTTCCTGGGGCCGGATAAAAGGGGGGAAGGAAATAGAGAAACAGATCGCTGACGCTATTGAAAAGTACGATCCTGCAAGGCCGGAGGAAATACTGCCTCAACTTCTTGCAGCATATAGTGCTATAGAAAAACTCCCGGATATGTATTGGAAACGCGTAAAAGAGCGTGATTTAAAATTGATTATTGCCCAGGCTGCCGGCTTGTTCATGGAAGCACGCGCAGAAGACAAAGTGGCAGCAACCGGTTCAGAATTAGAGGTAAACCTGTTTATCGTACACCGGGCTGATATTCCGGCCAGAGTTTCCGGGTTTCAATATAAAATGGAAGACAAAACCATTGCTGCTGGAACTGCCCCTGAAGAGGGTGAATTAAGCTACAATATTCCTATAGAAATTAAAACGCAGCTTTCGATCCCGGAGGATGCGTCTCCTTCAAACCCATATTGGCTGGAACAGGCTTCCGGCACGGGGCTATTTAATGTAGCCTGGCCCACTGACCCCAGCCGGCCCGAAGGCGAAGCGGCAGTTATGGTAAATGTTGACCTGAACATTGGAGCTCAGAATATATCTTATGAGTTGCCTGTGGTGTATAAATCCACTGACAGGGTGCGTGGCGAACTGAGTCAGGATCTCGAAGTGACTCCGGCCGTTATGATCAACGTTGCCGCTAACTCTTACATCTTTTCCAATAATGAACCCCGCAACGTGGACTTGCTGATAAAGGCAGGCCGTGATCTGGAGCAGGAGCTTAGGGTGAAGCTGGAACTGCCAAAAGGCTGGCGTGCAGAGCCCGAGACACAGCAGGTGATGATGGGTACAAAGGGTGATGAACAGCGCACTTCGTTTCAGGTATTTCCGCCAGAGGGAGCCTCTACAGGTACGCTCACCGCCAGCGTTGAAACGGGTGCAGGAAATGGCATAAGCACCTTTTCGCGTGGATATCAGGTGATAGCGTATGATCACATTCCTACCCAAACGCTTTTTCCAAAGGCGGAGGCAAAGCTGGTGAAGCTGGACCTGAAGATTGAAGGACGGAATATCGGGTATATCACAGGATCAGGTGACGAAATCCCGGAGAGCCTGCGGCAGGTAGGCTACAACGTGGTATTGCTAACCGATGAGGAAATTGAGAACGGAGACCTTTCAGAATACGATGCAATAATTGTCGGGATCCGTGCTTTCAATACGCGCGAACGCCTGGCTTTTCAGCATGACCGGCTTATGGAATATGTAGAACAAGGCGGCACTTTCATCGTGCAGTACAACACAAACCGCGGACTTGTTACGGAAGACATCGGACCTTTTCCTTTCCGCATTTCCCGCGACCGTATCACGGTAGAAGAAGCGGAATTGACCGTACAGCATCCGGAGCATCCTATTTTCAATGTTCCCAATAAAATAAGCATCAATGATCTGGAAGGATGGGTGCAGGAACGGGGATTATATTTTGCGGATGAATGGAATGAAAATTATCAAGCTCTGCTGAAGGGCCAGGATCCGGATGAGGAGCCAACGGAAGGTGCGCTCCTCTACACCCGGCATGGTAAGGGCGCATTTATTTATACCGGACTTGCTTTTTTCCGTCAGTTGCCTGCCGGAGTGCCAGGTGCTTACCGGCTCTTTGCAAATATGATCGCAGCCGAATAATCGCATTGCGCCTGGCAGTTTATTTATTTAAAACAGGAAAGGAATAATATAAGGAATGAAAGAGGAACTCAGGAGAATGAAGCAAAGCGTAATACTGCCGGCTGCGTTTGTTCTGCTTATCTGGCTCATTATGCTTGTGGCCTGGGTATTCGATCTCAGCTATGGAGGAATGGGCGTTTATCCGCGCCATCTCAGCGGAATCACCGGAATTCTTACATACCCATTTTTCCACGGAAGTTGGGGGCATTTGGCTGCCAATACCATCCCTGTTTTTGTGCTCAGCACCTCCATCATTTATTTTTATCGTCCGGTAGAAATGCGCATTCTTTTATTTATTTACCTCATTAGCGGTGGCCTGCTTTGGCTGGTTGGACGGGAGGTGCATCATATCGGAGCCAGCGGGCTTATCTACGGTTTTGCAGGCTTCCTTATGTTCAGCGGAATTATGCGCAGGAACATGCGGCTGCTGGCCCTTTCGCTGCTGATGTTCTTTTTATACGGTGGCATTTTCTGGGGCGTTCTCCCGGCTGATCCGCAGGTTTCATGGGAAGGGCATCTCAGCGGACTTATTACCGGGATTGTTGCGGCTTTTGTTTTTAGAAAAAGGGGGCCTGATGATGACCGGCATCCGTGGCAAGACCAGGAGCCTGATGAAGAATCCGTTCCCTATTGGGATCATAACCGCTATTTTCCATCAAAGAAAGTTGGCGTTCGCAATGAGGAATGAACAAGGAAATGTAATTTCTTACACAATGAATTTTCATAATATTTCAATATGCGTGGATTTACGTATAGTTGAAGCTTAAAATTTGCTAAAACTTGCGAGGCAGTTAGTTCACAATCAAAACCCAAATTATTTTGAGATTAAGGATCATCACTACGCTTAGCGGAATATTTATCATTGTTGCAGCCTACTTTGTTTTATTTAATGAGGATAATGCTCAGCAACTTGCCCCTTCAGCAGAGGACAAAATCTTCGAACCGGAATGCTATCATGAACCTGAGCGGATCTATGGATTCAACCTCGATTCTTTTGATGTGCATCATGCCCTGGTTCAGCGAAATGAGAATCTCTCCGTAATTCTTTCCTCGTTTAATATCAGCAGCTCGCTGATCCATTCACTGGCCACCGGAAGCCGTGAAGTTTTTGACGTAAGAAAAATTGTTTCAGGCAGGCCTTACTGTATTCTGACCTCAAAGGATTCGGTGCAAAGCGCATCTTATTTTATTTATGAAAAAGACCCGGTCAATTATGTGGTTTGTGAACTTTCGGAAAGAGGAAAAATAACTGAATTTAAAAAAGAAGTAACTACAAAAGAGCGCACAGCGGCAGGGATCATTGAATCATCGCTCTATGAAACGCTTCAGGATTATGACGTCAGCCCTGCGATGGCCATAAAACTTTCAGAAGTGTATGCCTGGTCAATTGACTTCTACCGCCTTCAGAAAAATGATAAATTTAAAGTAGTATTTGAGCAGGATTATGTAGAGGATAAACCCGTGGGTTTAGGAAGAATTAAAACTGCCTTGTTTGAGCATGCCGGAAAAGAATTTTACGCTTATTCTTTTGAGCAGAATGAGGGAATTGATTTCTTCGATGAAAATGCGGAGAGCCTGCGCAAAGCATTCCTGAAAGCACCTTTGAAGTTCAGCCGCATCAGCAGCCGCTATACCATGAAGCGTTTTCACCCGGTGCAAAAGCGCTGGAAAGCCCACCTCGGCACCGACTATGCCGCACCCACCGGTACTCCCATTTATACGGTAGGCGATGGCGTAATTACCGAAGCCTCATATAATGGCGGGAATGGACGATATGTAAAAGTTCGGCATAACGGCACTTATACAACTCAATATCTGCACATGAGCAAAATTGCCAACGGCATAAAACCCGGAAAGCATGTGAGCCAGGGAGAGGTCATTGGCTATGTGGGCAGTACGGGCCTCGCTACCGGGCCGCATCTCTGCTTCCGGTTTTGGAAAAATGGCCGCCAGGTAGATCCGTTCAGGGAAGAGATCCCGCCTTCTGAACCGGTAAATCCTGAAAATACGGAGCGTTACCAGCAGGTAATGGAAGCTTACAATCAGCAACTTGACGGCATTCAATACGAGCGCAAACCTGCTGAACAACAAGAGCTGATCACCACCAAAGATGCAGCCGGGAAACCCAGGAGCTAATTTGTAGTGCGAGTGTATTTGTCGTTTTTTATTTATTTCGATAAGTAATAATTATTTTTCCGGAACAGGCAAATCTGAGCTTTTTTAGTATTCTGTAAATGAAAATATCGCTTCGCAGTTTTCGAATTGCAGAGCACGTGGTTTTAAATTATAGCTCCTTTAAACCCGAAAGTTTGGAGATAAGCCGGGACTGACGATTGAGGTTGCAGAAGTGTTATTTGATAAAGTTCTTTATGAAATGAAACCCTTAAAGCTTCTGTTTCTCATTTTTTTATTCTTGTCAGTTGCAGGCACTTTTTACCAGGTCTTTTTTAATGTACCGCAACTGGAGCAGATTGATCTCCGGAACCGTATTGTCGCCTCCAGACTCACTGAAACCGGGCATTCGCCTTACCACTATAAATGGAAGCCGGGCGATAGCCAGCGATTGCTGAACCGAAGAGAATTCACTACCGGGTTTTCAGAAATGCCTGTTACCTACACCACGGTATCACCTTCCGTACTCCTGATTCATCAGCCACTAAGCAAATTTAATTATCTGGTAATTAAAAATATTTGGTTGTGGTTGCAACTTGCATTTTTGCTTTTTATGATTTTATGGTTCGCTTATACTTCAGAAAGAGGAAATGAGGCTTTGAAAATATGGGTTCTGTTTACAGGGTGCTTATTCAGCATTGGCTTCGCCTGGCACTTGCATCTTTCAGTAGGCCAGTTTTATATTATTTATCCATTTATAATGACGCTTGCTTTTGCTTCCGCCATTTGTGATAAAAAGGTATTGAAATTTGCAGGTGGTTTTCTGGCAGGCATGGCAATATTATTCCGGCCTTCTTTTGCTATATTTTTCCTTCCATTTATTTTTAACAGGCAGTATTTAATGCTTGTGGGCGCGCTTTCTGGTGTGGCCACAGGTATTTTAATTTTTGTGCTGCCCTATATTATTCTGTGGGAACAATACCTTGACGCTATGAAATTCTGGGCCACTTATAATATACTTGGCGGTGGAAATTTGAGCGGCCTTTCTACACCGCAATGGTTGCCCGATACGGTGGAAGGGTTCTCGCCTTCTGAGGGCTCACCCTTTCGGGGAAGAATTGAGAATACTTCGATCCAGTATCTTTTTTTCAAATTTGCGAATATTGAGCTGACTTCAATTTATTTGACCGGTATGTTATTTTTAGTTATTTCCAGCGTATTCATTTTTTTAAGGAAAAGACTATTCCGGCTTTCCATTACCGGGATATTTTTATTGGGCGCTTGCCTGGTGATCGTCTCAGATTTCTTCCTCCCAGCTCCAAGAATGCCATACAACGCTGTGCAATGGATATTCCCGCTTTTGCTGGTCTCTATGTATTTTAAGAGGAATTTCAACTACATAAATATACTCATTGTGAGCGGCCTGGTACTAAATCTGTCGTCAGTCTGGTGGTTACAATATAACATGTGGCTGGGCGAAATTTTAATATTTTCAGGAATCCTATTATTTATTAAAGAGGATGACTCAGAACTTGTAAAATCCATAACGGCTTGAAAATCGAATTTCAATCATATTGATTATAATCCCATAAATATTTGGAAGGGAACAACAAAATTTGTTTCTGCTGTTTGCTATTAAAATTAAAAATTATTCAACATGATGAAAGCAGTGCTTTTCTCCTTTTTGCTTCTTTTACCTTTTGCCGGGACGCGGGAATCGGTGTATGACTTTACGATGGAAGATATTGACGGCAGGGAAGTGAAACTGGATACATTCGAAGGCAAAGTGCTGGTGATCGTAAATGTGGCCAGCAAATGCGGCCTTACGCCACAGTACGAAGAATTGCAGCAGTTTTATGAAACCTACAAAGACAGGGAGGTAGTGGTGCTGGGATTTCCGGCCAATAACTTTCTGGGGCAGGAACCCGGCACTGATAGCGAGATCAGGCAATTTTGCTCTGAAAACTATGGCGTTACGTTTCCGATGTTCAGCAAGATTTCAGTTAAGGGAAAGGATCAGCATCCGCTTTACGAATACCTGACGCAGAAAAAAAAGAACGGAGTTCTGGACGCGCCTGTAAAATGGAATTTTCAGAAATTCCTTGTGGATAAAAACGGGAAAGTGCGCCAGGCCGTGGAACCTAAAAAGTCAATTTTGGACCCGGAAGTGATCCAGGCTGTGGAGACATTGATGGAGGAGTAGCGGCTATGGATTCCAAATCAGGATAGCGAAGTAAATCTCTGGATGCTGTTGTTTCAATGCTGTTCCCTCACCTCCCAAAACCGCTAACTTCGCGGCTTCAAAATCTGAGAAGCGATCAATGGAAATCAGCAAGAAATATGTGATGGTAGTGGGGCTGGAGGTGCATGCGCAATTGCTTACGAAGAGCAAAGCTTTTGCACCTGACCCGAATTTATACGGAAGCCCTCCAAACACCAACGTAAGCCCGATAACGCTGGGCCATCCGGGTACATTGCCGCAGCCCAACAGGATGAGCCTGGAACTGGCCCTGCGAATGGGAATAGCATTGAAATGTACGATCAATCGCCACACCCACTTTGCACGAAAAAACTACTTTTACGCTGACCTGCCAAAGGGCTATCAGATCACCCAATTTCCACTGCCGGTCTGTACGGATGGGCAGATTACCATAAAAGATGCTGATGGAAACCCGAAGAATATTTTTATTGAGAAGATCATTCTTGAGGAAGATTCGGGCAAGAGCATCCATGATATTGATCCCTTTTCTTCGCTGGTGGATCTGAACCGGGCAGGCGTACCGCTTATCGAGATCGTTACCGGCCCGGATATGCGCCACCCGAAAGAGGCTTATAATTACCTGACTGAAATACGCAAACTGGTGCGCTACCTGGATATTTGCGATGGCAACATGGAAGAAGGTTCTTTGCGCTGCGATGCCAATGTTTCCCTGCGCCCACGTGGGCAAAAGGAACTCGGAACTAAGGTAGAGGTGAAAAACATGAACAGCATCCGGCACGTACAGAGAGCACTGGAATACGAGATTGAACGTCAGCAAACAGCGCTTGAGAATGGCGAACCCATCTATCAGGAAACCCGGAATTTTGATGCTGTAACGGGAACAACCGTTTCAATGCGGGGTAAGGAAATGGCCCACGATTACCGCTATTTTCCAGAGCCGGATATTCCCCCAATTGTCATTTCGCTGGAGCAGATAAGTAAGGTGGAAGAGACAATGCCTGAACTGCCGGCAGCCCTCCACGAAAAATTCATTGCCGAGTATGGGCTGAGCGAGTATGATGCTACCATTCTTACCTCGGAGAAGAATTTTGCCCATTATTTTATGGAAGTAATTGAAGATACAGAACAATATAAAGCCGCCACCAACTGGATGATAGGGCCCGTTCGATCCTACACGAATGAGCAGGGAATTGATATTTCAGAATTCATGCTGAAACCGGCACAAATAGCCGAACTTGTGGAACTTGTGGAGGCTGGCAAGATGAATTTCTCTATCGCTTCCACCCGCCTTTTTTCTGAATTAATGAAAAATCCTGAAGTGGATCCTGAACGGCTGGCAGAGCAAATGAATCTTATACAGGAGGGTGATGAGGATCTTATCCGGAAAATAACCCGCGATGCTATTGCAAAGTATCCGCAAAAGGCAGCAGACTACCGGGCCGGCAAAAAAAACCTACTCGGCATGTTTATGGGAGAAATAATGCGTGCCAGCAAGGGCAAGGCAGATCCTAAAAAGGCCAGTCGCATATTGACTGAGGAACTGGAAAACCAAGAATAAGGTTTGACTTTTTTCAATTTAAAAATTAAGAACATGTATTTAATAAGAATATTAACGCTCTCTGTAGTCGCCATTTTTTGTTTGAATTCCTGTGATGGCGATGGGAATAATGAAAACCGGGAGTATGATGGATTTGAGAAGAAATATGATGGTGAGGTTCAGCAAAACAGTGATGAATCCGCAGGCAACCAACCGGCTCCTACTTTTACGGATGGCAGTTCTGAGAATGTGGTGATTTACGGAAAGACAGAAGGACAGCTTGATTTGCCCAACAATCCAAACCTGCCGGGCCGGAAGCTTGAGGGTGAATATCTGGATTTTGTCATTGAAGGGTATCTCTTCAATGGCGCCAACCTGGAACTGATCATTGATGAACTGGACGGAACCAGCATTAATCCGCTGCAGACTACCGTGGTGAATGAGGATGACTACTTCAGGTTTGAGGGCAGCCATAAAGCCCCGACTCTTTACCAGCTTCGAACGCCAACCGGAGTTATTCATCTCCTTGTGGTTTCAGGAAATATCATGGTAGAAACCACATATCCCAGAATTGGCGACTATACGCTTTCCGGTGGTGGGGCAACGGAATCGCAGCATTTGCTGGAAATGTATAACCTGCTGAACCTGTCAAATGAAAAAGCAGAGGCTATACAACAGCGAATGGATAATTTAACCAATAACAAGCTTATTATTCAGATGTACGATTCACTGCCAATTATCAATGCTGAAGTGCGCAATTTTAAAAGCCGCACACTCAAAGAATTTATTCGTGAAATAGACAAATCGCTGGTGGCACCGCTCACCGCCATGCGGCTGGATGTAGCTACTAATATAGATTTCCTGGATTCGCTCAACAGAAAGTTCAATAAGCTATATCCCGGCAATCAATTCGTGAGGCAACTGGACGATAAAATTTCTCCTTATATCATGACGGCTGCGGGCAAGGATGCTCCGAATATTGTACTGCAAACGCAGAATGAAAAGCCGCTGGAATTGAAGTCTCTCCGGGGAAAATTGGTGCTGATAGACTTCTGGGCCTCTTGGTGCAAGCCATGCCGCGCGCAGAATCCTGATATGGTGAAAATGTACCAGCGCTACCACAACCGTGGTTTTGAAATATATGGCGTGAGCTTCGACAAGGATAAGGATGAGTGGAGGCAGGCGATAAAGGAAGACGGCCTGCCGTGGGTACAGGTAAATGACCCTTTGGGATTGGAAGAATCGCCTCTTGTGAATGTGTATTTAATAAGCGGAATTCCAAAAACAATATTGGTAGATCGTGATGGGAAAATCGTGGCGAAAGATCTTCCTAAGGCGGAGCTTGAGCAGGCAATCAAGAAATATTTGTAGCCGGAATGGCAAAACGCATTTCCTCGCTCAGTGAAATTATCCTGTTCGAGAATGAGCATCTGATGGTCGTGAATAAACCACCCCATCTCAGTTCTCTGGACGAGAGGAGCGGAGGCACCTATAATTTGTTGGGCCTCGCAAGGAAATATGTTTCCACTGCGCAGCTTTGCCACCGGCTTGACAAAGAGACTTCGGGTGCTTTGGTGATCGCAAAAACTTCTGAAACCTATCGCCATATTTCGCTTCAGTTTCAGAACCGGCAGGTGCGCAAACTTTATCATGCTGTTGTTTCCGGTGTGCTGAGTTTTGGGAATGAAGAAATGGAAATACAGTTGCCACTCACTGCAATAAAGGGCAAGGCCCGGATTGATAAGCATAAAGGCAAACCGGCTGTAACGATTGTCCGTCCTAAAGAAAACTTCCGGCATTTTACGCTGTGCGAATGTCAACCGCTTACGGGCCGGTTCCACCAGATCCGTATCCATTTATCGGCAGTAAAAGCACCCATCGTATCGGATATACTTTACGATGGCACTTTGCCCATGCTGAGCAAACTAAAGCGGAAATATCATCATGGCCAGGAAAAAGAGGAGAGGCCCATAATGCAGCGGGTGGCGCTCCATGCACACACTTTGGAGTTTACTGACCCTGAAGCCAAAGCCATAGCGGTGGAAGCGCCATATCCTGATGACTTTGCTACCTTGATGAAACTCCTGAGGAAGTACGATTCCCTATAGTTCAATGAGGGGGGAAAGGGCGGGCTGACTTCAGGTTACAGTTCAAGTAAAACTGCTGATTTAACCAACCGAACTGCCACTTTTGGATTGGTGCTGTTAGCTGAGGTTATTCTTTGTTCTCCAATATTTCTAATAGTTTTGGGTTCAAGTATAGTTTCTCTTTTCCCACTTTCTCTGATTTCAAAAATCCTTTTTCTTCCAACGCCATCAAGTAATTTCCGACTGTCTTTAGGTTTCCGATATTTTCATCAAGCAAGTGTTGGCGCTTGGTGTAAGGTAAACGGAATAAAATCTCAATCAAGTCTTTTGAATAAACGTTTGGTAATTTCCCCCGCTAGCGCGCGTTTAGCGAAGCGTAACGCGTACAGTCCTTGGATTTTCAGGACGAGACAGCTCGTGATTACCCGCATTATTTCAGCAAAGGAAGGCATGTGCTAATTTTGAGAGTGAAACCGGGCAAAGCCCTACCTGCATATTTCGTCACTTGGCAGAGCCAAGCGACTGAGTAAGGAAGCACCACCCAGGCCTGCACTTGACTGGAAATCCCTTTCCCTCCAACGCCTGGACTACGATCCTGACCTGTGCCTCTATTGCAAAAAGGGGCA
>JBBDIG010000012.1 GCA_040880525.1 Bacteroidia bacterium | reverse complement strand
CCGCAGGCGGGACGCCTGGGGATAGTTCACACTCGCCAGAGGCGAGCGAGAGCGGGGAGGGCTATGAATATTACGGAAACCGAGCTTTCAATTCCTCAATTTCCTTTTTAATCTTTTTCATCTGCCGTCTATGCATCATCAGGCCAATGCCAGCACCGATTGCTGTAATGCTGGCAAACATTCCTGCTATCCGGATATCACCAAACATTGCTAAAGAAAATAAGAAACCTATCAGGCCTCCAATTAATAATACTATGTCCATGTGGCTAATATTTTACTGATTAAAAAACTATTTCCGAGAACTTAACTCATTAAATTTATCAGCAAGGCGGGTGTAGTGGACGCCTCTTGATATCCAAACTGTAATCCAAATAATGGAGAGGCTGCCACTTATCCCAACAAATATATTTCCCTTTGTGGGTTTGCCATTTACATAAGGAGGTATTGATAACATTGAAAAAAGAAATGCCCCACCCATACACAAATAGGAAATATGCTCCTGATTTCGGAGTCGGATTAAATCATGGGAAATATCCAAATAAAGTTCCTGTTGACTTAGTTGAGTCAAGTCCTCTTTTTGAAACCGTGGCAATGGCGCTTTCATATCAAAATTTCCGGGAACGTTTATGAAATATGAATGACGAACCTTCCTTATTGACTTACTGGTGTCATTCGCTAAATAAAAGTATACATATTCCTGATTGGTATTGACGATTTCAATCATCAAAGTGTCGCCATAGCGGCTGACGGCTTCAACAGGATTTTTAGATTGTGCATAGGCGCAACAAGCAGGAAGAAGCAATCCTAATATTATTACCAAGTGTTTCATATTTCGAATTTACGAAAAACACGTTATAATTCTGCCCTGGCTTCCACCTTATTCATACAGGCGAGGCCGTCTTTAAATCTCTCCCACTCCCACACACACCGATAGCCCACACTCGCCAGAGGCGAGCGAGAGCGGATATGCTAATATTGCAGCATGAGCAAAACATTCCTAATCCTCGGTGCCGCAGCAGCTTTCCTTGCAGTAGCGATAGGTGCTTTTGGCGCACATGCCGTAAAGAGCCGGATTTCGGCTGATCTTCTGGAGATATACAATACCGGAACAGCATATCACTTCTACCACAGCTTTGCCGTGCTGATTGTAGGAATACTGTTGTTTTTGGCGCCACATCCTAATGGCTGGTTGAATTGGTCGGGCTGGCTTTTTCTGGCGGGCATCATTCTTTTTTCCGGCAGTCTCTACACGTTAGCACTTTCCGGCATTCGCACTTTTGGGGCGGTTACTCCATTCGGTGGGCTTTGTTTCCTGGCGGGCTGGCTTTGCATGGCAGTGGGTTCGTGGAGGGCATTTTCCCATTAAAAGGAATAGCGGTGCTTTTTTTTTGGATTTATAATTCCGAACCTCGCTTTAGCATCATTACCTTTCCACCGGCATTTATCTTCACGACTGGTATTAGCCCATGGCCTGGAACGTATCTGAAACCGTTGACCGCATCCTGAATCTGCGGGGAGGAGAAGCGCTGGTGGTGCGTAACCTTTTCTTCCATAATTTTTTTCAGGGAGTGGGCCTGGCCTTTTTTTATTCCACGGCACTCACGCTTTTTATCAGTGAGATCAATATTCGATTCCTTCCGCAGGCTTACGTAACCGGTGCTTTGCTGCTGCTGGCAACCACTCGTATCTACAGCCATTTTGAGCATAAACTGGAGCTTAAGAAGCTCATGTATTTTGTGCTGCTGATGCTGGCGGCTTCTCCGCTGCTTTTTTATGGAGCGTTGAATATTGGCAATGTGTTTTGGCTGCCGGTCCTGATGATTGCCTGGCACAGGATGCTTTATCAACTTAACAGTCTTGAGTTCTGGGGCATATCTGCACTGCTGTTCGATGTGCGGCAAAGCAAGCGGCTGTTCGGCCTCATCAGTGCCGGTGATGGTGCTGCCAAGGCACTGGGATTCCTGGCCGTTTCGGGGCTGGCAGGTTATATTTCCATTCCTGATTTCCTGCTGTTTTCTGCCGGCAGCTTTTTGATCTCCTTCTTCTTTTTACAGAAAGTTTGGCAAAACGCCTCCATTGAACTGTTCGTGCCGCACCAGGAGGATGCTGCGGAGCCGCGTGAACCCGGCTTTATCCGGAACATGAAACGCTTCTTTGGAAACCGTTTCATATTTGTATTGGCCGTTCTTTCCTTTTTCGCCACGGTAACGCTTATCCTTATTGATTTCTCTTTTTTAAGGGAAGTGAAATTCAGGTTTGAGGGAGACGCTGCCGGTGATGCCGCAGGAGCGCGGATCGCTTATTTTCTAGGTTTCTTTTATAGTATTGGGTATGCCGTTATTTTAATCCCCAAAGTCTTTCTTTCGGGAAGGATTATTACCAAACTGGGAGTGAATAATGTGCTGCTGGTCCTTCCCGTTTTCCTTGCCACATTTACCTTGGGGATTATTGCTACGGGACTTGCTGTGCCGCAGCATTCGTTGCTGTTGCTGCTTTTCGGAATAACGGTGGTAGTTACCAATATGCTTTATTATAGCCTCCACGTACCGGTATTCCTCACCCTTTTCCAGCCCCTGAACCGGCACATGCGATTGTTCGGGCATACACTGGTAAAGGGAAATATTGATGCGATAGGAATTATCGTGGCCGGTGCCGGATTGTGGATCATATATCCTTTGAGTGAGAACCAGGGCCTGTTTCCGGTTACGCTTGCCTTATTTATCCTGGCCTCATGCTGGGTGGGCTGGGTATTTATTACCAAAAAACAATACGTAAAAACATTAAGTACAGCCATAAAAAAGAGGTTTCTAGAAGGATCTCAAATAGATACGGATGACCCTGAAACGCGGGAGTTGCTGCGCCAAAAGCTGGCAAGCAGCGAACCGGCCGAAGTGGCGTATGCGGTTCACCTGCTCTTGCAGTCCGGAGATCAAAAGGCAGAAAATCAGCTTGTTCTGCTGCTGGATCATCCTTCACCGCAAATCAGGAGGCTTGTACTTGAAAAACTGGGATCGCTGAATAAAAGGGAAGTGCTTGGAAAAATAATGGATAAGGCAGTTAATGATGAGGATATTGACGTAAGAGCAGCAGCAATTAAGGCTGCTTCGCATCTTGAGGACGATCCATCGGAATTGCTTCTGCCGTACCTGGAGCATGAGTCAGGAGCACTGCGGGAGGCTGCAATTACCGGACTCATGAAGAGTGGCGGGGTAGAGGCGGTGGTAATGGGCGGCCACAAATTGCTGGAGCTCATTGCTTCTCCGGAGGCCGGTGACCGGAAAATGGCAGCCGATATAATTGGCGAGCTGCACATCAAGAACTTTTACCGTCCATTGCTTACATTCTTAAATGAAGATGATGATCCTGTAGTAAAAAAAGCTGCGATCAGGGCCAGCGGAAATATTGGCAATCATCATTTGCTGGATCCGCTGCTGACCTTGCTGGAATCGAGGCGGTGGCAGCAGGAAATTACCCGTGCGCTTTCACAGTTTGGCAAGGAGGCATTGATCAGTATTGAAAAGAAAATAGATTTAGGAAATATTGATCCCCAGGCGCTTTCCGCCCTATGTGTAGCATTGGGAAATATGCGCGGGAAAGCCGGTATTCCTCTTTTACTGAAACTCTCAGAAAGCAGGAACCTGAGGGTAAGGCTGGATGCACTACGGGAATTGCACAGCACCGGATTCCAGGCGGAGATGAAGCATCAGCCAGCGCTGCACCGGAAGCTTGAAGGCAATTTCACCTACCTGGCCTGGTGCTACGGAGCAATGGAAATACTGAAGGAAGAAAATTCCCTGGAAGACCTTCGTCAGTCCCTGGCGCATGAACTGCTCATCCGCGAGGAGATGATATTCCTGATCCTGTCCTTTCAATACGACAGGAAATCTGTGATCAGCATCCGGGAGGCGCTGCGGGTGAAGCGGAAAGAACTCACCGCCAACGCCCTTGAAACTGCCGAGAACCTGCTGCCCAAATGGGTAAGCCAAAGGATCATTGCCCATGCAGAAGATCAGCCTGCGGCAGAGAAGGCAAGGATCCTCACCTCGCGACAATTGCACCCGGAGCTATCAGTGCAGGAAATTGTGGAGCACCTGCTGGAAAAAGGCAGTACTGAGTTCTCCCGCTATACCATTGCACTTGCATTGGCATCGCTTCAGCAATTCCCGCAAATACTCCATAAAGCAGAGGATTATATTGACAATGAAAATAAAATTATGGCAGAAGCAGCCAGGCAAGTATTAAATAAAAATGATACAGTTATGAGCAATCAGGCCAACATCGAGGTAATGACGCGGCATTCCCTCACCGAAATAGAAAAAGTGCTGACGTTAAAAAATACCCGTATTTTCTCTGATACCCCGGAAAATATTCTGGTGGATATCGCATCCATTGTGGTGGAAGAAACGCTTCGGGCCAAAGGAATGCTCTTCCAGAAAGGAGATCTGGGGCAGAATATGTACATTATATATGGAGGGGAGATTTGCATACATGATGGCGGACATCAGTTTGCCATCCTGAAGAAAGGTGACTTTTTTGGAGAGCTGGCGCTTCTGGACCCGGAACCGCGGTCAGCCGCTGCAACTGCAGTTACGGATTGCCTGCTGCTGCGCATTGATCAGGAATCGTTTTATGAACTGATGTCAATCCGGGGTGAAATAGCGCAGGGCATTATGACGATTCTGTGCCGCATCATCAGAGATCAGAACGAAAAGATACTGAGGCTTGAAAAGACGCGACACGGCAATTAATTAAAAGAAGAACATTTCCAACATTGCTGACGGATGAAAGAATCCCAATTTTATTTATTTATCCAAGATAATTTTTTCATGTAATAAGGTTTTTTTAAAATTTTCTTGCCTTCCCCTTATTATAAAATTCAAAAAACATTTCAGTATTACTGGAATAATATTTTTTGAATAGTACAAATATTTTTGCCTAACCGGCTGGAATCCGTTTTTTGTATGATTTTAAAAGACTTACTTTGAAGTAGCTCCTGATATGCAATCAGGCCCGCATTCCTCTCTTTTCCAAATTGCCTTTATTCAGAAATAACACACTTCTATGAGTTTTTCTACTCGCGTGAGGCATAAGCTATTTGGTGCCGGACATCGAAACCGGTTAAAAAGTTTTTGCAAAACAGTTGTGATTCTAACGGTGGGTTGCATTACGATATACGCTCATCCCGCCAATGCTCAGAATTTTGAATACAGTGAGACATTTGTTAACTCGGCATCCTATTGTGCAGGCTCTTCACAATATGACAACTGGAAAACCTTTCGTAGTTCGCTTGATACCAGCGCACATAACTTTTTATCTGTAACCTTTTCCGGATCAATTAACACCACCGGAGTTACATGTAGCTCCGCAGCAGAAGTACGCCAGATAGCGGCTGCACTCAGGAATGGAACGGACGTTACCATCACTTGTAATGGTGTAGATTGGACAGTGGGCACGGGCTGCGGTTCAGGCTGCGGTTCAGGGTCATCATCTTTGGATGCCGTGGAACTGAATGCAAATAACCAGGCGAGAGAATGTTATTGCGATGTTGGTCCTATTTTACGTCCGGCAATTGGAAATCACAATTGGGGTGGGTACGGAACTACTTCTTGCAACGCTCCTACACAAACCATGACCGTGAAGTTCTTTGCGGCCACCGCACCCGATGATGCGGGGATTTCAGCGATTGATTCGCCCGCTCAATTTTGCCCGGGTACGCATAATATTGTAGCAGAGATTAGGAATTATGGCATAAACCAAATTGATACAGTTACCGTGAACTGGTCAATTAATGATACGCTTCAAACCCCGGTCTTATTTACAGGTACGCTGGATACATTTGGTGGGGCTGGTCAGAATTCAGTACAGGTGATGCTGGGTTCGAGGATGTTCAGTGCAGGAATTCCCACAGCGATCAAGGTATGGACAACCGGCCCAAATAACCGGACCGATACGATAAACCGGAATGACACGCTGAAAGTAGTGCGAATGCCGGGGCTTTCCGGAACCTATACCATCGGTGGGACAACACCTGATTATCCAACATTTTCTGCGGCAGTCGCGGATCTGGCATTTGCCGGTGTTTGTGGTCCGGTAGTTTTTGATGTACGGGATGGCACCTATTCGGAGCAGGTTAACATTGGAAAAATTGATGGTGCCTCAGCTTCTAACTTCATCAGGTTCAAATCCGCGTCTGGCGACAGCACCGCGTGTATCCTGAATTATCCTTCCTCCAGAAGCGATAGCAACTGGACCCTGCTGATAGATGGTGCGAGCCATTTAAGTTTTCATGGCATCAGCCTGGGCGCGACCGGCAGCAGCTACGGCCGTGTGGTGGATATCAGAAATGTCAGCCATAACATTAGTTTATCAAATTGCATTATCTCAGGTACTTCAGTTACCTCAACATCTACCCATTATGCCCTCGTTTTTTCTTCAAGCTATAAAAATGATTCCTTAACCTTCAGTAATAATATATTTATTGATGGGGCCTATGGATTGTATTGCTCAGGAAACAATTCCATTGATCGTGAGGCCGGTACGCGTATCATTAATAATCTGTTTTCAGATCAATACTACATGGGAGTTTACCTTACTTACCAGTCGGGATCCCAGGTACTTAATAATGTCATTACTTCCGCCACTACCTATCCTTATGGATATGGTATTTACATGTATTATGTACGTGATGGATTTATGGTGGCAAATAATCGGGTAGCGATTGACAATCTTGAATATGCTGTCTATCTCGGTTATTGCGCTGGCGATTCAGTGAATCGGGGCCATGTGACGAATAATTTTTTCAGTGCAGGACATCCGGGGGCTACGAATCGGGTTTATGGGATTTATCTTTATTCTTCTGCATTTGCGGATATTTTTTACAACAACGTCAGCATCGCATCATCATACCCGGAAAATTATGCCTTCCGGGTTGACTACTCCAGTAATTTACGAATACTCAACAACAACTTCCTGAATCGTGGTGGCGGATATAGTTCATATATGGCGGATACGAATTCTGTTTCTTTATCCGATCATAACAATTATTTTGGCTCTGGAACCGCAGATTTTTATTGGGATGGAGATTTAAACAATTTGAAAGATTGGATGGCGGCTACAGGTATGGATTCCAATTCTTTCAATGTTGATCCGCTTTATGTCAGCGCTGGGGATCTCCATGTAAGGCAGCCTGTCCTTAAACATTCCGGGATACCGGTAGCAGGTATTATCCATGATATAGATGGAGATTCGCGCGATACGCTGGCACCAGATATAGGCGCTGATGAATTTATCCTTCCTCCGGTGGATGCAGGATTGATAGCAGTGGATTCGCCTGTTACGCCTTTTAATCCCGGCAGCAACGCCATTTGGGTTTCCCTGGTGAATGGCGGAACAGACACCTTGCTGACGGATTCAATAGCCTGGGAAATCAATGGTACGCCACAAACCACATATTCCTGGACGGGCAACCTGCCATCCGGGAAAGTAGATTCCGTAATGCTCGGAACCAACTCATTTGGAGCAGGAAAAGCGGATACTATTGTTGCCTGGACTTTTGCCCCGAATGGTATCTCTGATACGCTGAATTACAATGATACCATCTCAAAAATCCTGGTAGCGTCACTAAGCGGAACCTATACGATCGGAGGTACTACACCAGATTTCCCGGATTTTACTTCGGCTGTTTCCGCCCTGCATTCGGGAGGTGTGGCCGGGCCTGTAATTTTTGATGTACGTAACGGAACTTACACCGAGCAAATCGAAATTGGAAGGATTCCGGGTGTGTCAGCCACTAACACCGTTACTTTTCGTTCAGAATCCGGAGACAGCAGCCTGGTGAAAATGGAGTTTTCAACTTCCTCTTCAGCTAATTATGTGGTGCTGCTGCGCGAAGCTCAGTGGATTCGGTTTCATCAAATCTCATTTAAATCGCTGTCATTTAGTTATGCCCGGGTTGTCGCATTAGAGGATGTAAATGGCGATATTCAGTTCTCCAATTGTGTGATGGAAGGCACTACTTCTACTTCCACATCCGATATAAATGCAATTTTCTGGAGCGATTACGAGGCGGTAGACAGCAACCTTGTTTTATCTCAATGCCACCTTAAAAACGGAAGTTCAGCGATCATGCTTTATGGTGATTATGGTTCTGAAAATCCCGGTATAGATATAAGCCATTGCCTGATCGAAAGCCCGGTGCGCTACGGTATCTATTTGGAGTATCTTGACGGGCCTTCTATCAGGAATAATGTTATTCTGCCGGGGACCACTACCACTTTTTATGGCGTTTATATCTATTACTGTCCGTCATTTAGTATTTTAAATAATGACTTTAAACAGAATAATTCGGGTTATGCAATTTATGCCTATGAAAGCTATTCCAATTTATCCAGCCCGGCCACTATTGCCAATAATTTTATTCATATTGGATTTTCCTATGGAAATGCTATTACCGCAGAATATTGCGAATATCTGGATGTTTACTTTAACTCAATTTTACATGCTGTTAATTCCACAAATTATTCAGCGTTAGAATTTTATGCCTGCGATGAACTTAATATTTTGAACAATATTATTTCATGCACTGATGGTTCGATGGCTGTAACTTTTGAAGGCGGTACACAAATAAACAGATCGGATTATAATAATTTTAATGTTACAGGTCCATCATTAGGAGAGCATAGTTCTTCTAGTTATTCAAGTTTGTCGGGGTGGCAGGCAGGCACCGGCCTTGATTCGAATTCGATAGAAGCAGACCCGCTTTTCGTATCAGCTACTGACCTCCATACCACCAACATCCTGCTGCGTGATGTAGCGCTTCCCATATCCAGAATTACAACGGATATTGATGGTGAACTTCGCGATAGCCTGGCACCTGATATAGGGGCTGATGAGTTCCCGCTTCCCGCGCTGGATTGTGCATTGGCAGGTTTCAATTCACCGGATATTCCTTTTTCACCGGGAAATCAACCGGTAAAAGCCATTGTTCTCAATGCAGGGCTCGATACGCTGGACAGTGTGTCAGTCGGCTGGACCATGAACGGAGTGGCGCAATCTCCGGTCACCTGGCAGGGACAACTCGCCACAGGAGATACTGTTCATGTATTGCTGGGAAATCGTTCTTTCACGCTCGGTTCCGGAGTTGACATTATTGCATGGACGTTTTTACCGAACGGCATCCAGGATCCTCTGAATGCAAATGATACTTTTTCACTCAACAATATTTTTCCCGGCCTTTCCGGCACCTATACGATCGGGGGCACAAATCCGGACTTTGCCAATTTTACAGCAGCCGCTACGGCATTGGAACAGGGAGGCGTTTACGGATGGGTTGTATTCAATGTGCGTGATAGTAATTACAACGAACAAATAACACTTAGCGAAATTGCCGGTGCTTCAGCCACCCATACCATTACTTTCCAAAGCCAGACTGGCGATAGCACTGCTGTGAGATTATATTATAGTAGTAACAATTTCTCAGAAAGCTTCGTGGTATATCTTAATGGCGCAGATTATATAAGATTTAAAAACATGACACTGGAAGCTACCAGCGGAGGTTATTCGCGGGTATTCTGGTTGAATGATCGTGCTGAGCATAACATTATTACGAACTGTATCATTCTGGCGCCAACCACCACCTCAACCTCGTATGCCTACAGCCCCATTCTGCTGGATTATGGCGCTTCCAACAGTGGAAACGAAATCATGAATAACCTAATAGAAGGTGGCTCAAGGGGTATTTATTTTTATGGAGGATCTTCTTTTCTGGGAATGAATAATTTAGTGAAGGGAAATATTTTGAGGAATCAAAATTATTGTGGCATTTATGCGGAATATCAGACGGACCTGGAAATATCCGATAATGTGATTGGAATGCCGACCGGTAATTACAGCTCTTACTTCGGAATACTAACAGAAGATACGAAGGAAGAGATTATTATCAGCGGAAATAAACTTGGGGTAGGAGAGGGCCGGTATGGCATTTATATGTACGATCATGAAACTACCGGGGCAAAGCGAGGGCTGATCGCCAACAATTTTATTCATGGTAGTGGCAACCCTGATGTGGAAGGAATGCTTCTCTACTATCTGGAAAATGTTGACATTGTGCATAATTCCATTCACATTACGGCTGAGAGCACATCAACCAACAGAGCGCTGAGTATTTATTATGGCTCAGAAAACACGGTGCAAAACAACATATTGGCACAGAGCGGGGGAGGAGTAGCTTTTTATCTTGCTTCCTTATTTTCTCTGGATTATTCTGATTACAACAACATTTATACAACCGGGTCTGTGCTGGCCTACTACAGCGGGAATCGCGCTACTCTTGCTGATTGGGTTTCGACAACAGGCCTTGACAGCCATTCCATCTCGGTATCTCCCGGATTTATATCCGAAACGGATCTTCATACATTTAATGTGGCATTCAATAATGCCGGAATACCGTTTTCCGGTGTACCAATAGATATTGACGGACAATCACGCAGCAACACAGCGCCCGACATTGGAGCCGATGAATTCAATGCCAGTCCTCAGGATGCGGCCGTTCCTGCTCTGGTCTTTCCGGCTATCCCGTTTTTGGCAGATTCTCATCAGGTATTTGTTCGCCTGCTGAACAATGGCCTGAATGATCTTGACAGCGTAACCTTGAACTGGACCGTGAATGGGGTGGCACAACCTTCAACTAAATGGCATGGCTCGCTGAATTCCGGAGATACCATATCTACTGGCATTGGGTATTTCAATTTTCTTCCGGGAGTTGGATATGATATTAAATTATGGTCTTCATCTCCCAATGGCGGAATTGACAGCATAAATACGAATGATACGTTGGAAGTGAAAGATCTTTATGCTGCGCTGAGCGGCACTTATACCATCGGTGGCGTAAGTCCTGACTTTGCGACCTTCGGGGATGCCGTCACCACACTAACTTATGGTGGTGTGGCCGGGCCGGTAATTTTTAATGTCCGGGATGGCTCCTATAACGAGCAACTCCGGTTTGGCAATATTCCAGGCGCTTCAGATACACGTAGTGTGATATTCCAATCTGAGAACAGCGACAGCACTCTGGTGGAGCTAACTTATTCGGCTTCCCATTCCGATTCAAATTATACGGTGCTATTTGATAATTCTGCATATATCACTTTCAGGGAGATGACATTGATAGCTACCGGTAACACCTATGGGAAGGTTATTTATACCACGAATAATTCCCATCATCTGTCATTTTTGCAAAACCGGATTACAGGTGTGGATCTTTCCACCACTTCTTCCAATATGATCGCGGCACATATTGATGGAACTTCTGATTCTATCATCATTTTCCGAAATAACCTTATTCGCTATGGAAGCATCGGTGTGCAATTCAGTGGTAACTCCAGCCTTTACCAGCGGGATAATCAGGTTGTCAACAACCTGTTCTCAGACCAGTATTATATGGGCATTTATGTCGCCTATGGACACTCTCCGTTGATTGCAGAAAATAAGATTCAGCCAAAAACCTTTTACTCATCCTTTAATGGAATTTACCTCACGAGTTGCCAGTACGACATCCGGATCCTGAAGAACTATGTCAACGGTAATACCAGTATCCGGTACGGAATTTTGATTTACTCATCATCAGGTACGTCATCTAAAAGTGCCTTAGTCGCCAATAATTTCGTGTCCTGTGGGACTTCCTCCTGGCCTTACCCGCTTTACCTGTACAGTTCATCCTACATCGATGTTTATCATAACAGTTTTAATGCGCAGGGAAATAGCAATTCGGGGTATTCCTATATTGCCGCTGGCAGTAACATACGGCTGAAGAATAACATATTTGCCAATAGTTCGGGGGGTAGTGCCTTTTATATTACCTCCTCCTCTGCAGTTACTTCTTCAGATTTTAATAATTTTTATACTTCCGGTTCCACGTTGGGGTATTGGTCACCCACCACTTATAGCAACCTCAGCAGCCTGCGATCGGGGACGGGAATGGATGGCAGTTCCCTTTCCATAAATCCTCAATTTGTTTCTGCTACGGATCTCCACGTGCGGGAATCAATTCTGAATGGAGCAGGAACATTCCTTTCTTCTGTGTCTGAGGATATTGATGGGGAACTCCGGGACAGCATTGCTCCGGATATTGGCGCTGACGAATTCACTACTTTTCCAAATGATGCCGGACTTACAGCCGTAGACTCTCCGGCAGCCGGCTTTATGGCCGGGGTGCATAATGTATGGGTGAAGCTGAAAAATTATGGTTCTGATAGCCTGACGCAGGTCACGATCAACTGGACGCTTAATGGCTCCGGTCAGACTACCGTTAACTGGAATGACACATTGCTTCCGGAAGATTCCGCGCTGGTATATCTGGGACAGGTAAGCTTTTCTGTTGCGAGCGCAGTAAACATTGTGGCCTGGACTTCTCAGCCTAACGGACAAACCGATGGGAGCAGGTTTAATGATACAATTGAATGGTTAAACGTATACCCGGCCCTCTCAGGGATTTATAGCATTGGCGGCACGAATCCCGATTTTCCTACATTTACGGATGCTGTAGACGCACTCAACAATGGAGGCGTTTCCGGAGCCGTAACTTTCAAAGTGCGCAACGGAACCTATAATGAGCAAATCCTTATCGGTTCAGTACCAGGGGCATCTTCTTCCAATACGATCACCTTTGAATCGGAAAATCTTGACAGCAGCCTGGTGACGCTCTCATTTTCCGGAAATAGCAGCAAAAATTATGTGGTGTATCTTAAAGGCGCCAGGTATGTAACATTCCGTAATATGGGGATAAAAGCTACCGGGTCTCACTACGGCCGTGTGATATGGATGACTGACCGTTGTGAAAATGTTTCTTTCAGCAATAACCATATTACCGGGAATAGCGCTACTTATTACTATTATTATCCCATGTTGATCCACATGGGATATTCCGGCCGGGCCAAAAACGTGGTAATAGAGAACAACTATTTTGAAAACGGCAACTACGGAGTGCTGGCTGAGGGTTACAATACCTCAAATCCTGAAACGGGATTAAAAATTGAGGACAATATTTTTGATGATCAATTCCGGTATGGACTCTACCTCTCATTCCAGGCTTCTCCATCTATCCAGGGAAACCAGATGCATACGGCAAGAGGATACCAAGGCCATTACAATATCTACATTTATTATGCAAGTGGTACTCCTGTTATTGCTGCAAACCGGATTGATAACGAGAGCGGCAACATAGGCATTTACTTATATGCGTTCAGCGGGAATTTCTCTAACAGAATGCGTCTTGTCAATAATTTTATCAGTGTGGCCGGTTCGAGTTACCCCCGTGCACTTTTGATAAGCAATTGTAATTATGTAAACATCTATTTCAACAGCCTAAATATTTATGGGACAGATTCGCTGAACAGCCGCGCGCTTGAGGTAACCAGTTCATCCAGCATTTACGCTCAAAATAATAATCTCGTCAATTCAGCCGGGGCGTATGCCGTCTATGCCAGTTCCAATGTGTTTTCGGTTTCTGATTACAATAACATTTACAGTACCGGCAGCAGCCTGGCGTACTACAACTCTGGCAACGTAGGCGATCTTGCCTCCTGGCAAAGTGCCACGGGAAAGGATGCTAACTCTCTTTCTATAGATCCGTTTTATGTCTCGGCTACTAATCTGCATGCACGCCAGACCGGATTGAACGAGATGGCTACAACCATAAGTGGTATTACAACTGATGTGGACGGGGACTTAAGAAGCACATCTACACCTGATATCGGGGCGGATGAATTCAATCCAGTTAGCAAAGATGTAGGCATAGCAAGCGTGATCAATCCTGTAACCGGTTGTGGGCACAGCAGCGCTGAAAAGGTCACAGTGCGGATCAAGAACTACGGCTTCCAGCCTCAGACCAATTTTGATGTAACATATATCAAAGACAATGGGACGCCCATTACACAAAGTATAGGAACTGACACAATCCAGCCCGGTGAGTCCTTCGACTTCACTTTTAACACAACGGTGGATATCGGATCCCAGACCACTTACAATTTCATATTCTATACCTCACTGACGAATGATTCTATACCTGCGAACGACACCCTGAAACAAGCCGTAACAAATTACGCACCTTTCAATCCGTCTGTAATCGCTGATACTTCAGTCTGCTATGGCAATACAGTTCGTCTTTATGCTACTGGCGGAAGTTCTTATTACTGGAGTATTGGCAGCGGCTCGTCTGCAATATATGTAAGCCCTGCTGACACCACCAGCTATAGTGTTACCATAACTAATGCTCAGGGGTGTAAAGAAACGGATACTGTACGAGTGGATGTATTGCCTGTACCTGTCGCGCCAGTGATTACGGTGAATGGAAACGATACCATTTGTTACGGTGATTCGGTGCAGTTAAGCACTTCAGCCACCGGCAATCTTCTCTGGAATACCAACGCCACAACATCTTCCATTTATGCAAAAACTTCAGGCGGATATTGGGTTCGGACTTACAATCAGCACGGATGCTTTACAACCTCTGCCACACAGGCCGTTAAAATGCTTCCATTGCCATCGGTTACCAATTCGGCTGCTGCAGGATTGTGTCCGGGTGATACAGCCATTCTCACTGTAAATGATGGCCAAAGCTATAGCTGGTCTACTGGCCAGACCACTCGGTCAATTTCGGTGAATCCGCCAAATGACAGCAGTTTTACAGTTGCAGTGACGAATGCCATTGGTTGCGTTTATCATGATACAGTGGACGTAGATGTGCTTTTCCTGAACCAACCCGGACCCGTGAGCCAGATGATCCCTGTGGATTCCGCTTCAGAAATTACACTGCCTGTTTCTTTTAGCTGGTTTCCGGGAACTGACGCAACAAAATATGACCTTTATCTATGGCCGGATTCCGCGGTTCAGCCTGGAACACCACTCACTACGAATATTAATGGAATTTCCACGGTGGTTTATTCAGGACTTTCACCCGGAGTGACATATGAATGGCTTATAGTTTCTAAGAATACTTGTAAGGACTCAGCAGGCCCAAGTCAGATCTTTACGCTGAAAGACTTGCCGGATCTTATCGTGCAGTCTGTTTCGTTGCCTTCAAATGCCTTTTCAGGCCAAAATGTGAACGTGAACTGGCAAGTAAGAAATTCTGGGAATGGAAGCACTGGTTCGAGGGTTTGGTATGATGCGGTGTATCTATCTGCTGACAGCATCTATGATCCAGGCACAGACAGTTATTTAGGAAGCGTAAAGAATTTTAGCGCCCTGGGCAAAAACAGCAGTTATTCCCAAAGTTTTGGTTTTACATTACCACAAGGCATTAGTGGTAACTATTACGTTTTTGCCGTTGCCGACAACTATAGTTATTTATCAGAGGCTAACGAAAACAACAACCGAACAAGAAGCACTTCGGCAATGTCGGTAGCGCTGACACCTCCTCCTGACCTGGTGGTTGACAGCATTATTGTTCCAAACAATGTATTTTCCGGACAAACAATGCCCATTACTTTTGAAGTTCAAAATAATGGAATTGGCGCAACTGCCGGAAGCCAGTGGTATGACCGGGTTTATTTCTCTAAGGATTCTCTTTTCAATCCTGCCAATTCGGATCTTGTCGGTACTTTTAAACATACAGGAGTTTTGTTGCCAGACAGTTCGTATACCAGGACAGTCAATTTCCAAATTCCAATCAGCGACTTTGGAAGGCATTATATTTTTATTACCACGGATATTCATAATAATATTTATGAGCATTCTTCAGAGCTTAATAATACCACCCAGAGCGATTCTATTACAGTAATACTTACACCTCCGCCTGACTTAGCCGTCAGGAGTGTTTCAGTGCCGGATTCAGCGCATAATCTGCAATGGATAAGTGTGGATTATGTGGTGGGCAATGAAGGCGGAAGTAGTCCTGTCACCTCGTGGTATGACAGGGTATATATTTCTGATACGGCTGACTTTGTTCCCGGTCGTTCTATTTTGCTTAAAACAAATCTCCGCTACGGGCCATTACAGCCAACTGATTCGTATTCCGTAAGCTCCATCGTTCGAATCCCGCATTACCTCACGGGTCCTTACTATTTCTTTGTTCATACCGATTTTAATGACAGGATATATGAATTCCTGATCGAAACCAATAATATAGGCCGTAGTCCGGATGCCATGGAAGTTACAAACGCTGACCTGCAGGTAGCTACTATTAATACACCGTCAGCAGATTCTTCAGGCAAAGACATCTTGATCTCATGGTACAATCGTAATAATGGTCACGGAAATCTAACGGGCAGAAGTTACTATGACGCAGTTTATCTCAGCCGGTACAGCAGCTTTGATCCTGATTCGTTGACCTACCTTGGAGAACTGTTCAGCAACTCAAACATAAATTCGGGGGACAGCTTACTTCGTCAGAAATTAGTAACCTTACCTAATGGAATTTCAGGAACCTATTATGTTTTTATCTATACAGATTATAAAAATGCAGTTGTTGAAGCATCAGGCGAAGGCAATAATATCACACGCAGCAATGGAATGTCGGTTGTGCTTTCGCCCTGGCCAGACCTCCTGCCGGTTTCTCTCACCCTGCCGGATACGACTACAGCAGGCAATTTAATTTATATTGATTCAGAGATTGAGAATAAAGGCAGCAGTTCCACGGCAAGTTTATGGAGCGATGAACTCTATATCTCAGCGGATTCAGTCTGGAATGCATCCAATGCCACCAGGGTTTCCAGTAACAGCGGGCCTGCTTTCTTACAACCTGACTCGGGTTATTCTGTGATCACACCGGTCGTTCTATCATCAACTTTAGCACAAGGTCTTTATTATTTTTATCTTAAGACGGACAGCAAAAACGAGATTTATGAGCATACTGATGAGAACAATAACCTCCTTAGGAGCAAGGCTGTATTCATATACCGGTATCCTCCCGTGGATCTGACAGTTACCTCGGTATCGGGGCCGGATTCCGCCAATTCCGGGCAGCTCGTCAATGTTCAGTGGCAGGCAACGAACACCGGTCTTGCCCGCACCATTCCCAATCAGTGGTATGATGCGATTTATCTTTCTACCGATACGATCCTTCAGACTTCCGTTGATAAATATGCGGGCGAGCTGGTTCATCACGGGTTTTTGGATACAGGTGCCAGCTACTCCACGGCAAGAAATATCACAATTCCAAATGGTCTTTCCGGGGATTACTATCTCATGTTACTCGCGGATCGTCATGATGTCTGCGATGATGACAACAGAGCGGACAATGTAGGCCTGATGCGTGATAGTTCCGGAAACCCCGCTGTCATCAATATTACCTTCACGCCTCCTCCCGACCTTCAAATTACCAGTGCAGATATTCCAACTGTGGGAACAGCCGGACAGCCCATTAAATTGAAATGGACGGTTGAAAATAACGGAACCGGTCCAACCCTCGCAGGTACATGGACTGACAGGATTTATCTCTCCACGGATTTTTCAATTACCGGAGATCCGGTAATTGCCACCCGAATACACTCCGGAAACCTTGCCGTTAACGGGTCCTATACTGACAGTGTCGAAGCATTTCTCCCGGCAGGTGTATCAGGTGCCCGCGTAATTATAATAGTTACGGATAATGGCAATGCTGTTTATGAATATCTTAATGAAAACAATAATGAATTCAATGGGCCGGTGCTCATTAGCCAGCAACCGCCATCGGACTTGGTGATATCAGAAATTTCTCTGCCCGACAGTGCGATTGCCGGGGAAACAATAAATATCACCTGGAAAGTGAAGAATACGGGATTAAACCCGGCTTCAGGCTATATGACCGATGCGGTTTATTTGTCAACCGATTCATTGTGGGATATTCAGGACGAACTATTTGGTATCAGAAGTGGCACGATCAACATTACGCCAAATGCCGAGGCATCGCGCTCCCTTTCGTCCAAGCTGAAAAATATTCCTCTTGACAACTATTATGTGCTGGTGAAAACGGACATTAAGGAGAACATTCGCGAAAGCAATGACACCAATAATTTAACAGCCTCGACTGATCTGTTGAGTGTGGATGTAAAGCAATTATACCTGAATGTACTCACTCCTGAAATTCTTGAGAATAACACGGAATTATATTATCGCGTAGAAGTAGCTGACACATTAGAAGGGGAATCGCTGCTTGTTACGCTTAAAGGTGATTCCGTAAACGGCAACAACGAATTATACTATCGCCATGATCAAATGCCTACCCGTGTAGATTATGATGAATCTTTCTCTGATCCGTTTGCAGGAAACCAGGAGGTAGTTGTACCGGAACTCCAGGAAGGAAACGGATATATTCTGACTTATGGAAATAAACCGGGAAGTGCATCTCAGAATATTACTCTGCACGCCCGAATCCTTGACTTTGAGGTACGGTCAGTGGAGGCTGATAAAGGCGCTAATGCCGGAACCATCACATTGCTGGTGGAAGGTTCCAAATTTGATCCGCTGATGAGCCTTTACCTTAGGAAAGATTCTATTAAAATAAAGGCTGCGGCAGTTCATTATTTTGATCCTACAACTGTTTATGCTACTTTTAATCTGAAAGGGTCACCTACCGGTGATTATGATGTAATTGCGCAAAAGATAACGGGCGATACCGCAGTATTATATGAGTCTTTTGAAGTAATAACCGGTACGCTGGGCGACCTTCAAACGCATCTGAACTATCCATCCAGTACAAGAGCGAACAGGGTAGTGGCATTGCAGATAGATTTTTCAAATAATGGTAATACGGATCTCCATAATGTGCAAATTGAATTAAAGAGTGTGGCAGGGGCTCCGGTAGCTTTTTCAGTGAGCGGGCTGGCAGAGGAAAAAACTTCCCTTATTCTAAACTTACAGGAAAGCGACCGGTTAGGTGGTGTCCTTCGTCCGGGCTACCATGGAAGCATCGTTGTATACGCTAAATCCACTAAGGCACTAGGATTTATTCTGGTGTTACCAAATCAATAAACTAAGAGGCTATGAAATATATGCGGATATGGTTCATATCTATCCTGGCGGTCTTACTGCTCTTGCCTGCTATGGCAATTGCCCAGGCTGATGCAGGACCTGATACCGTTACTTGTAAAACAGGAACGGTGGTTATTGGTAAAAATACGAATAACGACTGGTGTTATTCATGGTCGCCCATTCACGGCCTGGACAACCCAACTGCACCTAAGCCAACGGCCGATCCTGATTCAACATTGACCTATACACTCACGGTAACCGGAGAAAATTTTAGCTTCAAAAGCACGGATGAGGTAAAAGTAATTGTAATGGACAGCTTGTATTTCCTTGAAGACAATTCACAAGACTATGGATTTGATGATTGGACAAATAAGGGAGGGACAAAATTTCCATGGAAATCAGTAGAGAAGGGCGAAGATGATCCGGTAAAGGCTAAGGTGGTGCCTCCCAACGGATTTGAAGGGGTCTATTTTAAGAGTTCGGTTGTGGCAAAGGCAACGGTTTCACCGGCCCAAATGGGAGCCAACAATCAGACGGTAACTATCACCGGTGTCGCCAAAGGTGCGGATGCGGATATAGAAGGAAACTGCGGCAGCGCAAGTGGAGATAACCTTCATAAATGCGAAGTGGCAGTATATGAGAAGCAATCAAAAACCATTATGATACGCCTGGTGCATGAAGATAATGATGACATTCAGGTAATTCCTGTAGGTAATGGAAAACCCAATCAGGTCTGCATCAACAACGGAACCGATACTATCCTGAACAGCACAGCTTCAGGTGATGATCAGGTGGTGGGTAAGACCATTACTACCGGGGCTGATGGCGTTTGCAATTCCACAGCTTCAGGGAACGATGCACAGGTGATACCGGTCAACCAGGGGCAGCCCAACCAACTTTGTGTGAGGTCGGGTCCCAATAATTTCCGCGACACACATCCAAAATCGGGGGACGATGTAATTACCGGTGACAGCATCTATACAGGTGCAGATGGGATTTGTAATACAGCGGCCAATAATACAGATATTATAAGTTCTAATTATTCCGATGCTGTTATCCTAGCTGCGCTCAATGATGATATTTTTAACCAGGCGGTACATGATTTTACGATCACACGTTTGCCCGCTAAAACCATCAATTTCGATCTTGACAGAGATGGAATGTATGATGATGATGGCGCTTTTATGTCAACCGCTGAAGCACAGCTCATAAGAGATAGTTGCAAAGACGATACGTATGATGCAAACTTCTTTTTGATAGACAATCCGAAATTTGGAAATACAGCTTTAGGCCAAATGGGCTTTAATCAGCGCTATGCTTTTATAAATGTAGCAAACCATAGCGCGCCCAATACTGTGGAACAAACGGGTGCCCATGAGGCGGGCCACGGATTGTTTGGATTGAGACATCCGGGGCCAGGGACAAGTGGTTGCGGTGCAAGCGATGGGGCCTCAAATTACCAGGACCCGGATAATTTAATGGACTATTGTTCCAAAATTAAATTAAGGAAATTTCAATGGGATTTAATTAATCCTTAACCTAATATTCTGATATGAAAATGATACGAAATATTTTACTTTTCAGTATCCTCTTTTTTCTGAGCAAATCTGCCGGAGCCCAGAGTGTTTCTCAACAAATTGATGAGTTGATGGAATTGAACCGGGGCAAGAAAAGCATGACCGTGGATGATGTTGAAATATTAAAATCGCCTCCCGCTGAAATATTGAATGCCTTACAAGAATATGCAGGTGATCCGGATGATAATGTGAGGCTCATTAAGACTATGCTGGAAATAAAAACAGCCAGGGAATATCCATCAGAGAATGTAAAAGAGGAAGTTGTGGAGCGGCTTACGGAGAAACTCAGTGATCCTCTTGCGGCAATATGGCAACAAGCGGCTAAGGCCCTGCAACAGTTCGAGTCCGAAGATTTTAGCAGGACCGCCAAAAAGAATATTTCGGATTTACTTGAGGAGGAAACACCAAAGCGGGAAGCAATCTTGCTGGCTGGTGTCGCACAGATGTCCGGGGAGAAGAAGAGACTTCGGGAAATAATTGCTGACAGCGCCCGGCTGGATCCCGTGGGCCGTGTCGGCAAATGGTACGGCACGTTTACCTGGCATGCATTCCTCGCCCTGGCACGGCTTGGAGAAACTGATGCCATTGAAAAAGTATTGCAGCAGGCTCCTACAGAGCCGGATGAGGTAATCCGGGTTTCCCGTGTTTCGAGGGATGTTGCATTTATCCGGCAACCGGGGTCGATCAAATATCTCGAATCAATCTTAGATACGGATGCGCGCCTGCCTACAACCCGCGAAGGATCACCGGGTAATCTTCACGCTCAATATGCTATGGAGCTCCTGGCTCAAAGCCTTGAAAATTTTCCTGTTCAGCAAAAGGGTTTTGGCTACACAAAGGAAGATATCGAAACTGCCCGTCAATGGATGGATCAACAAAGTGAATACGCCATACGGAAATGAAAACTCCTGAACAGGCTTAAATAATTTAGCCATGAAAATCTGGTACAAAATATTCCTGATAAATCTTATCTCCATTCTTACAGGGTGGGTGGGAATTGCACAGGCACAAATTACAATTGATAAAACCGATGCCACAGGTTGCGGGGAGAACGGTTCTGCAACGGTAACGAACGTGCAGAATGGCACCCCGCCTTTTCAATATAGCTGGTCGAACGGCCAAGCCGGGCAAACCGCGACAAACCTTGCCAAAGGCGCTTATACCGTTACGGTTACAGATTCGAATAATTGTACTGGCACAGAAGAAGTGGTAATTGACGGCCCGCCACCGCTCAGCATAAGCGTTTCAGGAGGTGGAAATATTGAATTTTGTATTCAGGATGGTCCACCGAGCATTACCCTCTCTGCCTCGGCAAGTGGCGGTTCTCCACCGTATACCTATTCATGGCCCGGAGGAAGCCGCACCGTAAGTGGTTCAGGTACTTATTCCTGTACGGTAACTGATACCAATAACTGCTCAAAAACGAGAAGCGTAACAGTCGTTTTTATACCCATTGTTTGCTCCCGCGACCCCAATGATATTATCGGTCCTGAAGGCTTTGGACCGCAAAAATGGATCTCTAAATTTGATGTGCATCCTTACAAAATTCGATTTGAAAATGATCCTGATTTTGCAACTGCCCCGGCCCAAAAGGTAGAGATCAGGCATCCGTTCCCTGATAAAGTAAACAGGTTCTCCCTGCGACTGGCCGATTTTGGATTCGCAAATATGGTTTTTAACGTTCCTCCCAATAGTACATACTATTCACAGCGGCTGGATGTGCGTGATTCATTAGGAGTATATGTGGACGTAGTGGCAGGAATAGATGTATCAAGAAATGAAGCGTTCTGGATATTCCAGGCCATTGACCCTTTGACTGGCTTAGCACCAAATGACCCATTTAAAGGCGTTTTACCGGTAAATGATACAGCCACGCACGATGGCGAGGGTTTCGTGGAGTTTACCGTTATGGCGAAATCTTCTACTGTAACCGGAGACAGCATTAATGCCTATGCCGAAATTGTATTTGATGAGAATTCCCAAATCAATACACCCGAAATTTATAATCTTATAGATGCGGTAGCACCGGCAAGTAGTATAGATTCTTCCCTTGCTCCCATTATTGATTCCAGCCGGATAGTAATTTCGTGGAGCGGGCAAGATGATCCCGGGGGTTCTGGAATCAGAAATTATGCACTCTATTATGCAGAGAACAAAGGACCTTTCCAGAATTACTTGAAAAATATAGAAGACACATTTGTAATTTTTCAGGGAACCCTTGGGAATACTTATGACTTCTTCACGCTCGCTACGGATAACACCGGCAACCAGGAGGCGATGAAAACTGCAGGAGACGAGGAAGTCCTGCTTATCAACACCGATTCTATTCCTCCGGTCCCCGGGTTTACGCTAAACAACGGATGTGTCAGCGATTCTCTTCAATTTACTGATACTTCTTCTATTTCGTTCGGAAGCATTGCCACATGGAAGTATGATTTCGGTGATGATTCCTCTGCGACTTTCACTTCTCCGCCCGGCAGCTTCAAACACAAATATCCAACTGCTGGAACCTACGATGTAACCCTGGTGGCTACTTCTGCCAAAGGGAAAAGCGACTCAACTACTTCGCAAATCACAGTTTATGCGGCACCATCCGCTGATTTTACGGCAGCCAGTGTGTGTGATGGAGACAGTGTAAACTTTACCAATACGACAAGTGGCCCGTCCAGCACATATAGCTGGACTTTCGGAGATGGAGATTCATCATCAGCTCAGCATCCGCAGCATCTCTATGCGGATACAGGGAGCTATCTCGTTCAACTGCTGGCAACCACAACTAATGGTTGCGCTGATAGCAGCGGGAAAGTGATTTCTGTATATCCAATGCCCGTTGCAGATTTCGTTACGGCCAATGTTTGTGATGGCGACAGTGCGAATTTTACTGATCAAAGCACCGGACCGGTAACTGGCTACAATTGGTCATTTGGTGATGCTGCCTCATCCACAGTGCAGCATCCGAAGCATCTGTACGACACTACCGGAACTTTCCAGGTAAAGCTGGTGGTGAACACCACGAACGGCTGTGCAGACAGCACAACAAAAAGTATATCTGTTTTCGAGATGCCCCAGGCTTCTGTTTTTGCAGATCCGGTTTGTGATGGCGACTCCGTGAAGTTTACAAATAACAGTACCGGCAGCATCGTGAGCTATGCCTGGAATTTCGGTGACAGTACTACTTCAAGTTTACAGGCACCTAGTCATCTTTATGCGGACAGCGGAACGTATGATGTGAAACTGGTAGTGGCTACCGCAAATGGATGTCAGGATAGCACCGTTATAAATCTCACCGTGCATCCAACGCCCGTAGCTGATTTCACAGCAGCCGGAGTTTGTGATGGCGACAGTATGAGTTTTACAAGTACAAGTATCGGCAGCATAAGCAGTTTTGCCTGGAATTTTGGTGACAATACATTTTCCGGAAACCAGAACCCAGTGCATTTATATGCCGATACGGGAAGCTACAACGCAAAACTTGTTGTCAGCAATGCTCATTCATGCGCTGACAGTATAATAAAAAATGTAGGTGTATTCCCCAATCCTGACGCATTGCCTACGGTCAGTAATATATGCCTTGGAGATTCTGCGGCATTTATAGACAGCGGAACCGGCAATATCAGCAATTATTTCTGGGATTTTGGCGATACAACCACTTCTTCAGCGCAGTCGCCTAAACACCTGTACAGCTATAGTGGCAGCTACAACGTATGGCTTTGGGTTACTACCGCTAACGGATGCACAGATAGCGGCAGCACGAACCTAACAGTATATCCTGTTCCCACTGCAAACTTCTCTGCCGGCAATGTTTGCGATGGAGATAGCGTCAGTTTTACGAACACAAGCAGCGGCAGCATCAGCGGGTATCAATGGGACTTTGGAAATAATAATTCTTCTGTCGCTCAAAGCCCAAAACATCTGTATTCCGGCAGCGGCAACTACAATGTGAAGTTGGTGGTTACGAATTCCAATGCCTGTTCAGATAGCATTACTAAAAATGTTTCTGTGTATGCTAATCCTGTGGCAGGATTTTCTGCAGCAAATTCCTGCCTCGGAGACTCTACTATTTTCAGCAATACAACCACAGGCAGCATTAGCAGCTACTCATGGGATTTTGGGGATAATAACACTTCATCCTCTGCTGCGCCTCGTCATTTGTACACAACTACTGGCAGCTATGCGGTGAAACTGATCGTTCAAACCGCTAATGGTTGTGTTGACAGCTTTTCGCAGAATGTTCAGGTCTATTCCCTGCCTTCTTCCAACTTTAGTGTTTCAACAGTCTGCGAAGGAGATTCCACCGTATTTACCAATTCTTCAACCGGTGGAATTTCGAATTATTTGTGGCGCTTTGGAGATAACAGCACCTCGTCAGCATCTGATCCAAAGCACCTTTATTCGGCAAGCGGATCCTATAATGCATGGCTCATTGTGGAAAACAGCAATGGCTGCAAGGACAGCATCAGCAAGCCGGTAACAATATACGCAAAACCTACCGCAGGTTTCTCTGCTTCTTCAGTTTGTGATGGTGACAGCCTGCGATTTACAGATACCAGCAGCAGCAATGTGACGAGCTATTCATGGAATTTCGGAGACAACGGCACATCGTCAATTCAAAATCCTGCTCACCTTTACAGTACAGCCGGTAATTATAACGTGAAGCTGGTAGTAAGTACGGGCAATGGTTGCCAGGACAGCGTTACCAGAAATATGGCGGTATACGCGAACCCGGTTGCCGATTTCACCGCAACCAGCGCATGTGCCGGAGATTCCACAGAATTCAGCGATGCGAGTTCCGGGAGCATTGCAGGCTATAGCTGGGACTTTGGAGACAATTCCTCATCCACGGCTCAGGATCCGAATCATTTGTATGGATCCGATGGTAATTATAATGTGGAGCTTACGGTAACTACAAATGATGGTTGTAAGGACAGCATTGTAAAAGGAACAGATGTATTTGAATCGCCCGTTGCCAGGTTTTCCTTTGTAAATGTATGCGAAGGAGATAGCATGATTTTCACTGACAGCAGCAATGGTGCTATTGCATCTCATCAATGGCGCTTTGGTGACGGGACCACCGGCTCCAATCAGAATCCACGGCATTTGTATGATTCGGCTGCCAATTACACGGTAACGCTGATTGTAAATACAGCCAATGCATGTATTGACAGCGTATCACATTCCGTTTCCGTTTATCCCAAACCAGTTGCGGCCTTTGTTACCCAGGATGATTGCTTTGGGGATTCAACCCAATTTGATAACCAGACCACCGGAACAATGGCAAGCTATGGCTGGAACTTCGGAGACGGGAATTTCAGCAATGATTCTGCTCCGGCTCATTTGTATGCTGCCAGCGGAACATACATCGCCACTTTAATAGTGGTGACGCCTGATGGATGCGTTGACAGCATCATGGATTCTTTGAAAATTTTTGAAGTCCCTGTTGCTGATTTCGCGGTAGCAGCCGTTTGCGAAAGCGATTCCAGCCGTTTTATCAATGGAAGTACAATTTCCTCTGGTTCACTCAGTTTTGCCTGGGAATTTGGGGATGGGGGAAATTCAATGGCAGAAAACCCCGTTCACTTATACACGGCTGCCGGATCGTACCAGGTTCAATTGGTGGCTGCGACTCCTGATGGATGCACAGATACTTTCCGGACTGCGGCCATTGTACATCCGGCTGCGGTAGTTTCAATTGATACCCTCGGCAGTACAGAACTTTGCGAAGGTGACAGTGTAGTTTTATCGGCTGATAAGGCATTTGCCATCTATGCTTGGACTACCACCGATTCACTGCGAGAGATAACTGTAAGGACAAGCGGCACATATTCACTTAGTGTAACTGATAGTAATGGTTGCAGTGCCGAGAGCCAGCAAGTGGTGGTAACGGTTGAACCTTCACCAAAACCATTGATTGTAGCCAGTGGTCCGTTACAGTTTTGCGATGGTGATAGCGTCCGGCTGGATGCCGGAGCCGGTTATTCCGCCTATTTGTGGAATAATGCTGATACAACCCAAACCATTCTCGCTACGGCCAGTGGCGAATATTTCGTTGACGTAACCAGTGTTTCAGGTTGTACAGGAGGGTCTGATACGCTTGAAGTCGTTGAATATCCGGCACCCGTTTCACCCGTGATATTCCAGCAGTCAGACACCCTTTTCGTAACGAGCTTCGCACAATACCAGTGGTACAAGGACGGGAACCTCATTCCCGGAGCCACTGACAGCTTTGTTGCACTTAGCGGTAATGGCTCCTATACCGTGATGGGAACAGATACCAATGGATGTTCTGCATTGTCCCAGCCTTTCCTGATTACGGATGTAAAAGACCGGATAGGCGGCCATTATTTCCGGATCTATCCAAATCCGGGAGATGGCTATTTTAACTTCGAAGCAGAACTGAGCAAAGATGTCAGGATGGTCATCACCTTAATAGATGGAACTGGCAAAGTTGAATTCCGCAGTGATATGGGACAAATGAATGGACGGTATAGCAGCCAGTTGGATTTCAGGGATTTGCCAGCAGGAATGTATTTCCTCAGGGTGCAGGTTGGATCTGACGTTTGGATGCGGAAACTGGTAATTCAATAATCCTATAGAACATTTCAATTTGAGATTTAAAAAACGGGAACATTTAAAAAATGGCTTCCCGTTTTTTCTGCCATTCCCTTTACCACAGCAGCAATCCGGTGACGAATATCACCGATCCGGCCAGCAGCAAGAGAGCCGTGTATGGCAGGAGTTGCTGCGCTTTCAGTCCCGTAACGCCCAGGAGCGGAAGGGCCCAGAAAGGCTGAAGCATGTTTGTAATCTGATCGCCATAGGCCAGCGCCATTACGGCCTTTTGCAGGGGTACACCGAGGGTTTTTGCCGCTTCGATAATTATGGGGCCTTGTAATGCCCACTGTCCGCCACCGCTTGGTACAAATAGATTTACCAGCCCTGCGCTGATGAAGGTAAAGAGCGGTAAAGTGGTGCTGTTGGAAATGCTGATAAAAAATCCGGTGAATTCCCTGAGCAGTCCGCTGTCTGCCATAATTCCCATGATCCCCGCATAGAGCGGAAATTGAATAAGGATGCCTGCCGCTCCCAAAATCGCTTCATCTACTGCGCGCAGGTAGCTCCGCATTGCCGGCATCAGCAGCATTCCCAGTCCGAAAAGAAGAAAATTTACATAGTTAAGCGTAAGGATATTCATGAGCCCTCCTTCGCTCCTGGCAGCGGCTACTACAGCGGAAATAAGGATCAGCAGTCCGAAACCGTTCATCAGCCAGCTCCTGGTAGGTTTTTGCATTTCAGCTTTCTTTGGGCGCAGGATTTTCAATTCTTCCGGCACCCGCACTTTCACCCGCTTTGAGATGAGCCACATAAACAATGGCAGCAGCAAAATGAGCGCAGCAGAAATTGCCAGGTTCATGTCAGAAAAAAGGGTTTCGCTTACCGGGATTACGCCAGCCTGGCTTTCGAGAAAATGGCCGGGTTCCGCCACTTTAAGGGGTGCTGACCCGGAAAGTCCGCCATGCCAAACCATCAATCCGCTATATCCTGCTGCTCCCAGCAAAGGGTAATTCACGGCTATGTCATTTCGTGCGGCATATTCACCTGCTTTGCGCGCCATCACCGCTCCGAATATCAGCCCCATCCCCCAGTTGAACAGTGCAATGAACAGCGTCAGCAACATAATGAAAAACACAAGTGCTCCCTGCGATTTACATTGCTTCAGAAAAAAATCAATGATGGCCGATGCAGCAGGCGTCAAAGCCAATACGTGGCCCAGGACCAGGATCAGCATCATCTGCATGGTAAAACTCAGCAACGACCAAAAGCCCGTATACCAAAAACCGAGGATATCCGCTAGGTAGGTTCCGGATCCTGAATTTTCCGGTCGCATGAGGATAAAAGCAAGCAGCATTGTAGTGATGCTCAGCAAGATAGCCAACAAAAAAGGACCAGGAATGGCTTCAATAAAGCTGCGCCTTTTCATTTATATGCAAGGTTGTGGATAAATAGAGGCCAAAAATATCCATTCTTATTGTCATTAAACTTTAATTTGGGACGCCAAAAGCACCGGTTCTCTATGATTTCACGCTTTTTTTCTTACCGGTTGGCACCCTGATTTATGTGTAATTACCCTGTACGAGACTTTTACATTTTGTATTAAACCAACAGAAAAACAGATGAGACAACTTAAGATCACGAAGCAGATTACAAACCGCGACAGCAAATCACTTGAGAAATATTTACACGAGATCGGGATGCTGGATATGATTCAGCCGCAGGAGGAAGTGAGCCTTGCGATCATGATCAAAAAGGGAGATGACCATGCACTGGAGAAACTGGTTGTAGCCAATCTCCGGTTCGTAGTATCGGTCTCAAAACAATATCAAAACCAGGGACTCAGCCTTTGTGACCTTATAAATGAAGGAAACCTGGGCCTGATAAAAGCCGCTAAAAGATTTGATGAAACACGTGGGTTCAAGTTCATTTCGTATGCAGTGTGGTGGATCCGGCAATCCATCCTTCAGGCCCTGGCAGAGAATAGCCGTATGGTTCGCCTGCCACTTAATCGCATTGGTACTTTGAACAAGATCAATCAGAAAGTCAGCGAATTTATGCAGGTTAATGAGCGGGAGCCAACTTCTGAAGAAATTGCGGATATAATGGAAATGCAGCACGATATGATCACCACTACGCAGCGGCTGGCCGGGCGGCACGTTTCAATTGACGCTCCGCTTGAAGATGGTGAGGAGAAAACTTTGCTGGGAATGATGGTGGACACTGATGAACCCAATCCTGATCATTTCCTCATGGCAGAGTCCCTTAAGGATGAAGTAAGAAGTACCATGAATATTCTTTCTGACAAGGAGAAGGAAGTGATAGGCCATCTTTTCGGGATTGGCGGATACAAGGAACTTTCCCTGCACGAAGTGGGTCATAAGCTGGAATTGACGCGCGAACGCGTAAGACAGATCAGGGAAAGCGCATTGCGCAAGCTCAAGGATTCAGAAGAATGTGAACCCCTGAAGTATTATTTAGGATAATGCATTTTTCATTAAGAATACATCAGGAGAAGGCAGGATTTTTTTACAAGTCCTGCCTTTTTTAATTCTGAAGAAAGGGATTGAATTGCCGTTGATTTTTAGGGAAATGCCTCCCGGAGGTTTACATTTCAATATACTTGCAGAATGAAAAAACTACTGATAGCAGGTGCCGGGCGCAGTGCATGGAGTCTCATTCAATATCTGCTGAAACATTCACCGCAGCACGATTGGCAGCTTACTGTTGCTGACGTATTGCAGGAAAATATTGATCGGGTTTTGCCGCAAGGAGCGGAGGTTACGAAGCTGACACTGAACGTAATGCATGAAAACGAACGAAAAGCCGCCATAGCCGGGCAAGACCTGGTGATCTCCCTTATGCCCGTTTCGTTGCACAACCTGATTGCAAAGGATTGCCTGGAGCAGGGTGTGGATTTAATGACGGCCTCCTACATAAGCGAAGAGTTGCAAAAGATGGATCCGCAGGTGAAAGGAAAAAACCTGTTGTTTCTCAATGAAATGGGGCTGGACCCCGGAATTGACCACATGAGCGCTATGCATATCCTGCACCGGCTGGAGGATAAAGGAGGGAAAATAAATGCCTTCAGGTCTTTTGCCGGGGGCCTGATGGCTCCCGAAAGTGATGATAATCCCTGGCACTACAAATTCACCTGGAATCCCTATAATGTGGTAAGGGCCGGAAAAGGGATGGCCAAATATCTGGCTGACAACAGCTTCAGGTATCTTCCCTATCACCGGCTGTTTTCTGAGACCTATCCCCTCACAGTACCAAAGGCTGGCGAATTTGAGGCTTATCTGAACCGGGACTCGCTGAGCTATATTAAAAAGTACCAGTTGGCGGGCGTACAGAACTTCCTGCGGGGAACGTTGAGGATGCCCGGTTTCTGCCGCTCATGGAACCACCTCGTGCGTTTGGGCCTCACCAACGACACCGTGGTCATACCAGACAGCGAGGGCTTGAATTACCTGCAATACCTTGAATTGTTCCTGCCTCCGGGACATTCGGAACCCAAAGAACGTTTAGCGGCTTTGCTCGGAATTGAGGCAGATGGCAGCGAATTGCAAAAGCTGCAATGGCTGGGACTTTTCGATGAAATAAATATTGACATTGAGGAAGCAACACCTGCTATGATCCTTCAGAGCTTGCTGGAACGAAAGTGGAAAATGCGCGATGATGACAAGGACCGGGTTGTAATGATCCATGAGGTGGAATATGAAATTGAGCAGAAAGAACGGCTTCTCCAAAGTGTGCTGGATTTGAGAGGAGAAAACGCCCGCGAAACAGCGATGGCAAAAACAGTCGGCCTGCCCCTGGCAATTGCCGCGCGGCTAAGGCTTGAGGGCCGCATCCGGGTTTCGGGCGTGGTGGCCCCGCTCAAGCCTGAGATCTACAATCCGGTACTCCGGGAGTTGCGCGAGAATGGAATCGGTTTCAAAGAATATGAGGAAGATAAAAAGCCGAAGCTCTGACCCTGACTTCCGTTCCTTTAGTAATTTTTCTATTTCTGACTACTGCCTGATTAAGTAAGTTTATACCGGATGGGCAATACAAATTGAACCCTCACCGTATCTCCCCGCTGGTAGCCCGGTGTCCACTTTGGCATTCCTTCTACAAGTCGAATCGTCTCTTTGCTTAGAAGGCGATGAGGCGATTTTAGCACTTTAATGGATGAAATGGAACCATCCCTCTCAATGACGAAGGTTACGACAACACTCCCAACGATATTCTTTTTTTTTGCTCTGCGTGGATAAACGAGGTTTTCACCGATATATTTATAGAGGGCATCTTCACCGCCTGGAAATTCGGGCGGAACTTCTACGAGATGGGCAGATTGTGCAGTGTCGGTTTCCTGCGCAACTGAAATAGTGCTGATGGTGCTGCATAGCAGAATGCAGAAAATTATTGGCTGAATGATTCTCATGTTTTGTGATTTAGTTATTACCTCTAAAGCTTATCGAATTTTAATCTTTCAATATTAAGCAAAAGTGAACTTTTCCAATTTGCCCCTGTATATATACGTAAGTAATGGAAGTGGGTTATGGGGATAGCAGAGGGATATCTGGAAGAATTAGAAGATGAGTTTAATTTTTTACAATGCATGTTTTAATTCAAGGCCAAATCACAAATCTTATGAAGAGGAATTCCCGGAAAGTGATGAACTGCAAGGGAACGGGTATGGCCTGAATTTTAATAACGGCAGCAAGGGATTATTAATTTAAGAATTAAGAAGAATTAATAAAGGAATTTAATGACGAGGTATTTAATAATAGTTTTATTGGCAGGGGCCACATTTATGAGTTGCAAACGAACGGACCACCCGGATAATCAGTACCAGGGACGGGAGATTGCGGAAGAGGATATTAGTGCGGTCATTCAAACAGTGATTGACTCACATGACATTTCCGGGTTTTTCCCATATCAGTTGGAGGATACGGTTTTATTTAATGCAATGAAATCTTTTTACAGGGCAAGAGAATATGAACTTGCATGGAACGAGGACGATGAATTATTACCGCAAACGGAAGAGTTCATAGCCATTTTGGAAGATGCTGAGAAAGAGGGCCTGGAGCGGGAGGATTATGACATCAGGCGCATTAAGATGTTCAGGGATGATGTATTTGAAAGTGATGAATTTCAAAAGAATATGAAGCTCATTTATCTGGATCTGATGCTGACCGCTAACTATATTTTGTATGCCCACCATACCGTGCGCGGCAGGATTGATCCCGGTACCTTAGGCGGAATCTGGAAATGTACACCGCGCGAATGCGATCTTGCAGCAAACCTCCGTGCAGGAATTGAAGAGCAGAATATTGCTGCCTCCCTGGACAGCCTGAAGCCCCAATACCGGCAGTTCAGGAAGTTGAAGGGCGCACTGTCACTTTACCGGGCGATCATCATGACCGGGGGCTGGGACACTGTGCCGCAGGGTCCGGAACTGGCTGTGGGGGATACTTCAGTCAGGGTGGCAGCCGCATGGAAGCGCCTGAATGCGGAAATTAATCGTAGCGAAAAAGAGAAGGAAGTCCCCCAGATCTTTGACCGGGACCTGGAATCAACGCTCAAATACTTTCAGAAACGGCACGGACTGGAAGAATCCGGAAAACTTGACGAGGCCACTGTTCGCGTGATGAACATCCCGGCCACAGACCGCACCAACCAGATAAAGCTGAACATAGAGCGATTGCGCTGGCTGCCGGATTCTTTTGGATCGCATTACATCCTCGTTAACATTCCTGAATACAAAATGCGCGTTGTAGAAAATGGAAATGAAGCAATGGAGATGAGGGTAATCGTAGGGAAGAAAATGAATTCGACCCCGATTTTTAGCGATACTATGGAATATCTCGTTTTTGCGCCTTACTGGAATGTGCCCAATTCAATCGCCACAGAGGAGATCTTACCAAAGCAAATCGAAAACTCCTCTTACCTCGCTGAACACAACTATGAACTGCTAAGCGGCTGGGGAAAGGATGCATCCGTGGTGCATCCGATCTGGGTAAACTGGAAGAAAATGAAAAGGGATAGTTTTAAATTTCGAATCAGGCAAAAACCCGGACCCTGGAATGCACTCGGCCATGTGAAATTTATCTTTCCAAATGACATGGATATATACCTGCATGATACACCTACCGATCATCTATTTAGTCGTGCGGAACGGGATTTCAGCCACGGATGCATCAGGATTGAAGAACCTGCAAAGCTTGCAGATTTCCTGCTTCCAGACAAGGATACGGAAGAAATAGAAGAACTCATGGCTGCTGAAAATGAAACGGTAGTTCCACTAAAAAAGCAATATCCGGTACACATCCTTTATTGGACAACCTGGGTGGATGATGACGGGAAGGTAAATTTCAGAGATGACCTCTATGATTTTGATCAGGTGCAATTAAATGCTATTGAGCGGCACAGAAACCGCGACCTGGACCTGATTAGCGAAAGATAGGAATCGGTAAGTGCAGAAAGCGCCTGCTCAGGATTCATATTCACGCTCCACTTTGGCCACGCGTACTTTATAACTGCGATACCATTTGGCCTTTCCTTTTTGCTGTGCCACTATATGTTCAGCATTACGCTTCCACCTTTCAATAGACGAAAGGTCACGCCAGTAAGAGACGGTAATGCCCAATTCAGCTCGGGCATTCTCCAATCCCAGAAATCCCTCCTGTTGTGCGGCAAGTGCTTCCATTCGCTCAGCCATTTTTTGATATCCATTGTCGCCCTCCGAACGGACGGACGTAAAGATGACGGCATAATAGGGAGGTTCAGGTGTTTTCGCGATCATAGAGATTGAGAAGGATGATTGATTCTTTGCACTGCGTGTTCTATGGCGGTTTTCCATTCCGGCAGGTTCAGGATAGTGGTATAGTGTTTCAGCGGGGGAGGAGCCGAATCAGCACTGCGAAGTTCCCTGCGTAACCAAATTACGCTGTGCCATTGTCCCATTTTATAGCCGATGTTCTTATATGTGGCAAATGGCTGGAAACCCATCGCCCGGTGAAATGCCTCACTCTCAGCATTCGGGATGGTAATTCCGGCAAGGGCTGTGACGAATCCCTGTAGTTCAAGGCCCTTCAGCAACACATCGTAGAGCGCCCGTGCAATTCCTCTTCCCCGGAAATTTTGTCCGACATAAACTGAAACTTCCGTGGACCATTGATAAGCCTTCCTGCTGCGGTGAGTCCCGCCATAAGCATACGCTACCGTTCTGCCCTCATTTTCGCAAACGAGCCATAAATGAGTCACCTCCGTCAATTCAATCCTGCGCCTCATCTCGTCCGCATCCGGAGGCTCAAGCTCAAAACTTATGGCAGTGTTTTCCACCACCGGACGGTAGATGTCCGCAATATCAGCTTCGTCTCCGGGCCGCGCAGGGCGAATGATAAAAGGCATCTGGCAATGATAAGATTAGATGGCTCAAAGTTGCGTTATTGCGGTGAAATCTTCACATTTGCCTTTTTGAAGAAATTCCCCATTGGGGGATTTAGGGGGCCGTATTTTTGGAAGCAAAATTTTTATAATTTAATTATGAAAAATTATCTCAAATTAATGCTGTTGGTGATAGCGTTCCCGGCATTTGGACAAACCGATACTTCGGGACAGTTGGCTGATGTGCTCGCCTTTCAGCAAAAGATGAACGGGGAGTTTGAAGACCCTGAGACTTCGCCATTGAAGGAAGAGCAGCAGCAGGAATTTGAATCGCTCGATTTTTACCCTGTAAATCTCAACTATCGCGTGGTGGCAAAAATAGCCCGTGTAGAAAAGCAGAAAATCTTTAAAATGAAAACCACTACTGACCGTGAACCGGAATATGTAAAATTTGCGGAAGCTTCATTTACTTTAATGGGTAAAGAATGCAAGATCAATATTTATCAAAACGTGGCGCTGCGGGAACAGGAGAAATACAGGAATTCCCTTTTTCTGCCATTTACAGATTTAACCAATGGTGAGGAAACCTACGGAGGCGGGAGATATATTGATCTCGAAATTCCCGAAGGAGAAGAAATAATAATTGATTTTAATAAAGCCTATAATCCTTACTGCGCCTATAATTCCCGGTATTCCTGCCCTGTGCCGCCAAAAGAGAATTTTATTAATATGAAAATTTCAGCAGGCGTAAAAATGTTTGAATATTAAAATTAAGGAATATCCTGTTTCTATGAAAAATTGCGTAAATATTTAAAGTAATAAGTTTTAAAATCATTTACTTTTTCCAGTTTAAAATATTCATTAATTTATAAGAAATTAATTCTTTAAAAGTAATACCCGGCTTCAAATGAATCATTGAGTTGTTGTTTACAAATGCTTACTTTACACGAAATTAAATGTAGCAGATGAAGGTATTTTTTCGCTTATTTCTGCTGGCTGCCATAACTTATGGCTTGCCAGGTTGCAATGCCCGTGAGAAGCAGGTGCAGGTGCGGATATTGACGCTGGATACGGTATTGGCGGAGTCACGGCCACATATCGAAGGAGTTTTCAGCGCGATGGAGGAACTGCACAAGGCAGTATCGCCCGGTCCTCCGGCTGACGCGCTGCACCGGATCGCAGAGCAGGATACGCTGGCGCTCTTCAGGATGGTGATGAACTACCAGAAAATGCTGACTACCAGAGGTCGGATGGAGGATTTGGAGCCAACGCTTTCCCTGGATTCCAACACGATCACCTTCTTTCTTAACCCGGACATCAATCCTGCAAAGCATATAGATCTGGCAGACCAGCTTCGGTACGTGAATGTGGAAGATATTCGCTATGCGCTTCGCAGAATGCAGGGCCGCGACTGGCCATATTTCATTAGTGAGCCGGAGGAATGGCGGGACGAAGAAAACCGCGATAAGATGATGGCCGATGTGAAGGCGTCCATTCAGCGCTTTGATAAATACCGGTATATCATCGGGGTAGAGGAGAAACTGCTCCTGGCCGGAAAAATGATCACGAGACAACGGTTTAACACCAGAAAAATTTAAGAATATGAAACCAGATAAAAATGTAGTAGGATGGTTCGAAATACCGGTTACGGATATGGAGCGTGCGGTTAATTTTTACCAGACGGTATTCGACATTGAACTGGAAAGGCATTCATTCGGAGATCAGGATATGGCGTGGTTTCCATTTATAGAGACCGGCATGGGTGCAGCAGGCAGCCTGGTTCATCACAAAGACCATTATTCTCCTTCGCAGCAGGGTGTGCTGATTTATTTTACGGCCCTCTCAGGTGACGTAGCCAATGAACTGAAACGGGTAAGAGCAGCGGGAGGCAAGGTGCTGCGGGCCAAAACGCAGATCAGCGAGGATGTCGGCTACATGGGACTTTTCCTGGATACAGAAGGCAACCGGATAGCCGTGCATTCCCGCCAGTAATATTTCCTGTCAGTCGTTCCAGAACCGATCGAGATAGCTGCCGTAGTTGGTGTTGCTTCCGCGCTCATCCAGGTCATTATTTTTATTCGTACGGCTGTAGATCATCTTCCGCCACTGCGGATTATTCCGCTCTCCCTGCGCATCCGAGTGCAGCAGCACAAATTCATCCGGGAGTTGTGTAGGATTGTAAAAGACAAATCGCTTGTTGCTTTGGCGCTCCATCCGGTAGTAGTGCCATAGCTCATAAGGATAGGCCGCAGGCTCATCAGGATAAAGGGCTACGGAATGCGGTGGCCCGTATTGCAGATAGACGCGTCCACGGTCGGTCAGGTATCCGGCCTCCATCGAAGTACCGAAGCGGCCGTTCACGTATTCCAGCCGCTCAAAAAATTCATTCCACTCATATTGTGGTGTGCGGTTGAGTTGAAGCGTCCATTCTTCCATCAGCAATTTTTTCAACTCAGCGCTATCTTTTCCGGCAATCAGTTGCTTTGCTTTTTGATACTTGTCCTTTTCCCGTCTGGGAATAAGAATGTATCCAAGCACTTTCAATTCTTCAAGGTTAGGTTTATGGTATTTAAATGCTTCTGTTTGCGTAATTGAAAATGGTTTTTGCTGAATCTGTAAAAGATTGCCTTTGGTATTTTGCAGTTCCAGCATCAACTGATAATGGCCCGGCTCCAAACCTTCCAGCGGGAAGGCGCTGTTGGCAATCATAACCTGAGAGCCGCGAATGGCCATTTTGCCGCTATAATGCTCCAGTCTTTCATCTCCTTTTTTCAGGTAATAGCGAAGCAGGTAAATTGAATCAGGAGGTGCCGGATAAACCTCTGTATAGAAAAAACCTTGTTTTATGTCCTGCCCAAAACTTCCTCGCACCACAGGAAAGATCAGCAGGTTATGTTTCATAAGCGTATGGTTCGCCTGATATGGTAAAATAGTGTCAGCGATCACCACATCAGAAAATGAGGGCGGAGTTCCTGGATTGAGGACTTCGAGATTTTTATTAATAATATATGCAGGATCAGTATGATTTCTGTCCCGCACCTCAACCACCAAATCGTAGATGCCCGGCTCCAGCGCCACCCTTTTGAGATCCACCAGGCTGAAATCCCGGAAAAACTCGTTCACTCCCGGACTTTGCAGATCGTATTTGTTGGCATAAACCACTTTGGTTCCTTCCGTAACCATCAGGGTTATTTCCAGCGTGGCCTGCCAGCCCGTATCCTTTTTCTCAACGAAGTGAAGGCGCGGTGCCGGAATCTTGAGGTAAATCTCTACATAAGCACTTCCGCCAGGCACTTGAAACTGCGCAAAGTCTGCATAAGCAGTCAGTTTCTGAGCAGATATGCCATTCGGTAAAAGCAGGAGTAATACGGGAAGGAGATAGCGCATGAAGAGCCTTTTCTCAAATTTATTAATTATAGCGTTCATTGCAAGTCAAAATTCATAACCGGAAAAAAATGCCATTGTTATTAATGGATGCAGAATACCTGCCGCCACTTGCTTTTTTTGCCTTTACCGCCCGTGCAGAAGCCGTAATCCTTGACGACCGGGAGCCTTTCCAAAAACAAACTTCCCGCAGCCGAACCACCATCCTGGGTGCAAACGGGCCGCTGGTGCTCAGCATTCCCCTCGAAAAGGGAAAAACAAAAAAAACCGCAGGAGAGGTTCGTATCAATAACAGCAGAGACTGGCAAAGAGTGCATTGGGTCTCCATCCGGTCGGCTTATGGCAAAGCACCTTTTTTTGAGCATTATGCACCATTGATCGAACCATTCTTCAAAGAACGTTATTCAGGCCTTTTTGAATTCAATTTTAAATTGATCGAATTACTGGCCGGGCTGATGAGAATGCCTGTAACGTTTCAGCGCAATTCCGGGCTGAGCGGAGAAATATTGTCAAAGGCACTGGATTTCAGGCAAGGGTCGCCCCAATATTTGGCAGAACAGAATATGCCCCTGAGGGAAGTTGCCTATCTTCAGGTGTTCAGCCAGCGCTATGGTTTTGTTCCCGGGCTTAGCATACTGGATCTGCTCATGAATGAAGGTCCTGAAAGTTTCAGGGTTTTGAGAAAAATGGCCGGTTGAATAACAGCAGAGCCATGCCCCAATAATAAATGCTCCGAACAACAAAAAGCCATTCCCGGTACTGGAAATGGCTTTGTTCTTAAAAGACAAGAATTAAGATTAATATCTTCTTTCTTTGATGCGGGCTTTCTTGCCACTGAGGCCCCGGAGATAAAAAATGCGCGCTCTCCTGACTTTCCCTCTTTTGTTCACCACGATGTGGTCTATGCTTGGTGAGTTTACAGGTATGATGCGCTCCACGCCAATACCGCTGCTCATTTTACGGATGGTAAATGTTTCCGTAGCACCACTTCCACTGCGCTGAAGGACCACGCCCTGAAAAGGCTGCACCCGCTCTTTGCCGGCTTCGCGGATTTTGTAAAAGAGGGTGATGGTATCACCTGCGCTGAATTCCGGAAGATCTGACCTGAGGTTTTCTGCCTGTAACTCTTTGATAATAGCGTCCATTGCTACTTATTTTGAATGAATGGGTTTCAAAAATGAGGTGCAAATGTAGCGATATTCCACTGGAAACCGTACACCGCAAAAAGGCGGAATTATTTCTCCCCGCTATCGTTCAGCAGATCGGGCCTTCTGCTCTGTGTTTTCTTCAGTGCCTGCTCATCCCGCCATGCATCAATCCGGGCCTGGTGGCCGCTCAGCAGCACTTCCGGCACTTTCAGTCCTCGATAGTCGGGCGGGCGGGTATACACCGGTGCATCCAGCAGGTCGCCCTGAAACGAATCCAGCAAGGCAGCACTTTCATCAGAGAGCACACCGGGGATGAGCCGCGCGATGCTATCAGTAACTACGGCAGCCGGCAGTTCACCACCGGAGAGCACATAATCTCCAATGGAGATCTCCCGCGTCACGAAATGATCACGCACCCGCTGATCAATGCCCTTGTAACGGCCACAGATCATCAGCAGGTTCTTTTTCAGGCTCAGATCGTTTGCCAGGGCTTGCGTCAACCGTTCCCCGTCAGGTGTCAGGAAAATGATCTCATCGAAACTGCGACTTTGCTGCAAGGCCTCAATGCAATCCACTATCGGCTGGATCATCATGACCATTCCGGCCCCGCCACCGTAGGCGTAGTCGTCTACATTTTTATGTTTGTTCTTTGAATACTTCCGCAGATCATGTACGGTTATTTCCAGCAATCCCTTTTCCTGCGCACGCTTCAGAATGGACTGGCCTAGGAAGCCATCAAACATACCGGGGAAAATAGTGAGAATAGATATATGCATCGTGCAGCGGGATTTGTGTGAACCGCAAAGTTCGTGAAGGATTGTGCAAAGCGGACAGGGATTAATTTTAACCGGAGTAGTTGTATTTCAAATCATGATTTTATGAAGCCTCTCCTTATTTCTATGAATTTCACAAAGTCTCTTGATTTTATACCGGGAACATATATTAATGATGCTGGGATCCTGTTTGTAAAGTCCTGAATTTTGTTTCATTACATACTCCCAAAAGACTGGTCAAAGGTATTTTTCAAAAATAAACCTTAGCAACCAAGAAATCCTAATCACAAGTTCGACTTTATAAAAAGGCTTAGGAGTATGCTTCCTGAGATGTAAAAAGGTTGAGTTATTTTTATTTATGGTGCATGGTTTTAAGGAAGTAAAAAAGTAATTGCTTTATAAATTATTGTTATCCGGTTTTTTAAAGAAATAAAAGGAGGGGTCCGAGCCCGGTTCGGATGCAAGTCCTTCTGACCAGACCGAAGCCAGACAAATTACGCCTCCCAAGAAATAGCGGCATTTGAGAGCACTTGTACCTAAGCCCTCTCATATCTCTATCACCTTCACTTTTTTAAATAGGATTTTATATCTTTCCGTGCCAATCAACCTTAATCTCCTATGAAATTTAAAAGCTTTGAAGATACAGGCGTGTCCCCGAGTCTGTTGAAAGTGAACATCAACCTCAAGTCTGTGCAGCCGGCTCACCCTGAGAAAAACCCGGAATTCAGCCAAATTCCTGAGGAGCTCTTAAGGAAGCTCCAAACCCTGACCTTTCGGGAAAAGGAAATTCTGAGCATGGTGGCCACAGGCCGGAAAAGCAGTGAAATCGCGGTTGAGCTCTTCATCTCCAAACACACGGTGGATACGCACCGGAGGCATATCATCAGCAAGCTGAAAATTACCAGCATATTGGACTGGCAGCGTGCAGCAGAATATTTTTATAGATCTGCTTACTGACAAATTTCCCTAAATTGAAATCCAGTAAAAGAGGCGCGAATTCGGGGAAGAGCGCCTTGACCGGTTCCATTCTGTCATTCCAGGGGCGGGAACAATCTGTGGAATCACGTCACGAACATTGTTCTTTCAGGAAATACTGTCCTTCCACACATTTCTTCCCATCACAATTTTCCCAGCAACTGATACACCTCAAGGCTCCCCTTGCCTTTAATCAACTGCTCCCCCAGGCTTTGGCAGCGGAAGCGTTTGCAGATTAGCCTACACGTGCTTCCCGACACCCGAATTTGCCCGGCCTCGCCAGATGATTCCATGCGGCTGGCGAGGTTTACCGCATCGCCCCAAAGATCATACATGAACTTTTTCCTGCCGATAACGCCTGCCACCACCGGCCCTGAACTTATACCAATCCGCAAGTCCAACTGGTGGCCGGAAAACGTATGCTGCCGGAAATGCACCATTGCCTCAAGTGCCAGGTCGGCCACCACCATCGCATGGTCGGGGCGCGGTTCGGGCACGCCAGCCGCTATCATGTAGCAATCGCCAATGGTTTTAATCTTTTCTACCTTGTATTTTTCCACTAAGTCGTCCATATAAGAGAACACGGCATTCAGCACATTCAGCAATTTGTTCGGGTTCAACTGCGCGGTCAGAGGCGTAAAACCAACAAGGTCGGCAAACATGATGGTCACCTCATCAAAATGCTCGGCTATGGTGGTTTGTCCGGCTTTCAATTCCCCGGCTATTTTCGCGGGCAGGATGTTCAACAACAGCCCCTCTGACTTTTCTCTCTCCTTATGTAGCAATACGTGGGCTTCGTCACGCTTTCTTATAAAATAGCTGATGAGGATAAAGGCCACGAAGGACACACCTGCCAGGTTCAGCAGCAACAACACATTGCTTACCCATGCCGTAATTTCCACCGGCTGAAGATAAGGCTGAAGTACCACCGTAAACAGCAAAAGCACCATGAAAGCCACGAACCACGGTAAAGCACGTTGACGCTTATCAAACAAGAGCGCACCCAGCGGAGAGGTGAGCGACCACAACATAACACCACTGGAAGCCGTAAGCCCACCCAGCGTAAGCGTAAGCATGAAAGGCAGTACCAGCGTAATCAGTAATTGAGAAAAGCGGAAAAATGCAAAACGCCCGGTACGGCTAAACACACCAATCCCAAGAAAACTAATCACACTGTAGCTCCAGGGAATAACAGCCGCCCAGATTATATCCTGCCAATAATAAATGGCCCCCCAAAAAATGCCCATCGTGGCAATAAGGACCGATGAAATGGTGAGTATAGATACCTTTAACCGACTTTCCTCCAAACCGTCAAAAGGCTGATATCGAGCAGGAATACTTGCCACTTTTTTTGCGAAAGCTACGGAAGTAAAGGGTTTTGTGGAGGCTCATCAGGGCATTAAATCCACCGTCTGCTGCTGGGGTTCGTCATTGCAGCCGGGGTATTCCTTTGTTTCTACTCACAATTTACTGATTCCGGAAGTTTTTGGACGTTTTCACAAATTGGGGTATTATTTCAATAGTAGCGTTTTGGGCTGTTATCGCTGTTTGTTGGTTTTTGTATACTCAATAAATACTCATTAATGAGTATTGACAATGTGGGATTGGTCGCTGACCTTTGACTTATTGTTCTTTAGGAACTGAAGATTCTGAAGGGAAAATGAGAGAGGTTGTGAGGAGGGTTGAGATAGACCTAGGCTAATGCCTTAAGCCTCATCCGCTGAACCTTTAGCTCTCCCTACCTTACATTTTTTTCATTTATAAAATCTACGTTTTCAGGCTGTATGAGCGGTTGTTGTGAAAGATACTCATTAAATGAGTATTGTGTAGAGAATGGAAATGGTTGAACTTTGTCAAAAATAATAAAATATAAAACTATGAAGAGCTTTTCAATCAAATTTTTGATCGTGATCCTATCTTTGTTTTACACTTCAACATTGTTTGGACAAACAGATATTGATGTAGAAATTCTTTCTGAAATTATAGGAAAGAAACAAAAGGAACTTCAAAAAAGAGTGTTGTTTAATATTGTATCGAAGAGAGTTGAGACTTCAAATTATGCTACATATAATACTCTTTATTGGTCAATGGAAATTTTGCTTACTGAAAAGAATTCTGAAATTATATCGGCAAAGCTGATTGATCAAATTGGCCTATTTACCCTAACGCATGAACTAGTTAAGGACTATATGAATAGATATCCCATGAGCTTTGAGAACCTATCATTAAAAAAAGGGGATTCAACCATTCAAAACTCATTGACCTTTCATAAGGCGTTTAGCATTAAGTTAGATTCTTCTGATGTTAGACTAAGAAAAGATCGATCAAAGGTGTTGATGGCAGAGACTTCAGAAGCCAATAAATGGACTAATTTCCTAATAGATACCTGCTATCAACGATTATATTTAATGCTTGTAAAAAATGGCAAAATAGAAGAAGACCTGCAAAGAAAATATTTTGAAGATGGAATAGGCAAAGAATTTGACTATGAGAATAAGGTGGATGATGATGTTAAGCAAATTTTCAAGGATTTAGAAAGCAAGTATTTCAATGGTAATGATTGGAAAGATGATAATATTCCAGAATTTTATAACAAGTATTCTGAGGTTATGGATTTTCAGGGATCTGTAGTTTCCGATCGAAATCTTAAGGCTGTCAAAAATACCTTAACAGATATTATCAAGGAATACCAGACACAAGTTCAAAATGAGACTTTTGTTAAAATACTAGATATACTAAAAGAATATTTAATATTAACGGCAATAATCAACAATGATAGGCCGACAAGTTTTAGTTATAAGGTTGATTGGGAAGGGGCAATACTTGCTTTGGAGGATGAGTTTACAAATGCGAGATTAACCTCATTGGAACATACATTTGTGGGGGTTAAACCATATTTCCTGATCGGCTTAAATTATGGGGTATTCGCTAATGAATTAACCATAAAAGTAAATGAGACTTTTACAGACACATTGAATCAATTAGCATTTGCCAGTGAGAAGTTTGGGCTAAAGTTCATTCTTGCGGATTTCGAATATACTAGGTCATTTGGCCCTAATCAGTCATTCAAATATCGTGGTACCTGGCGATATTGGGATAATTATGCTCCAAGTAAGCCTTTAATAAATAATATTTACTTTCACTTATTTGGATCTGGACTTATTTATAATATAGTGAATCTTAAAACTAATAGAAATTTTGAACTTCCGTTAATCGGAGTAGGGTTTGGGGTAGAGTTTTTTAATTCACTTGAGGCTAACGTCAACTATTCTTTACCTCTTGATTTAAATGACGATCCTATAATTCTTCCAAAAAGAGGTATGTTATCTATCGGGTTTGATGTCCCTATCTTTGAATATTTGAGCGAGGTCGGTCAAGGTGACTAACCATAGGGGCTTGCTTAAGGTGGGAGTCCAAAAACTCAGAATTGACAAGTGGTGGATAACTACTTAGAGTCTGTCTATAAACACAGGAGTGTTGATAACTAAGGGTTTCATGCGACCA
>JBBDIG010000011.1 GCA_040880525.1 Bacteroidia bacterium | reverse complement strand
AATACACTGCGGGGCCGCCACCGCTGTTCGCAAAAATGTTGTTCCAGATCCGGTTAAAGTCTCCATGGCTCATCTGGAGTGCATAATTGTTCACATTGGTGTTATTGCTCTTGTGGATTGAGTTGTGGAAAATGTCCAGGTAATCATTGGAGGTCATGAAAACTCCATCCCCATTGTCCCGTGAGTGCAGGAAGTTATTGGCTATCAAACCCCGGTTGGCCGATGAGTTGGTGCTGTGCTGCACCAACAGTGCGCGGTTCTTTACACCATACACATAGTTGCCAAGTACCATCAGGGAGCTGTCGCAATCAAATAAATGAATGCCCTCAAAGCCGGTGTACTCGTCATCTGAAGTGATGCGGTTATCACTTACCGTGAGAAAATCGGCATCCTGAATGTACATTCCCCTGGAAAAGCTGTTAAAAATATTGTTACTACTGATCTGCATCCCGGTAAAATTGCCGGAGTTATTCATATCCAGGTACAGCCCGTGAGACCCTTCATCGAGGTAGTTGTTGAGTATTTTGACGGCCTGTCCGGAGACATTGTTATTACTGAAAATCAAGGCCTGGTTGGTACTTGTTGTGGCGTCAGTTCCAACTATATAATTATTAAGGAGATTGATCCCCACGACATGATTTGTAAACTGGACCACATGGCCAAAACTGGTATTGGTTGCCGCCAGCGTCATCTTCTGAAAGGTTATATACTCGGCACTGTCCAATTCCACAGTGTAGTTATCAGAACTGCTGGCACTGAATGTCAGCACCACATCAGTACTATCCCCGGATGCTGACTGAAATATAATTGTATCAGAAGTAGAAGTCCCGGCAATTTTTGTAATAGTGATCTGCTCATTGTAAGTGCCCGAAGCAACATTAAAGACCACATTGTCAGAAATGCCATTGGCCTCCAGGTCAGACACGGCATCGGAGAAGGTCTGATAATTCGTGCCACCGGTAGCTACGGCTCCATTAATGGTGTAACTGCCTGATAAGGGCTGGGCCGAAACGAAGCTAAATCCTGAGACACAGAAGAGTAAGATCGTAAAAAAGACCTTGTTGTAGATAGCATTCATGGTTAAATTCTTTTAGATGTTTATATAAATATGCTATGTCTTCGCGCTCTTGGTGTGGGTTTAATAGTGTGTCCGATTAATTGAATTCTAAGAAGAAAAATCTTTCAATGATAGCTTCGGTGAAGTTGACCCTGGCAATCAATTGGGTTTTTTAGAAAAATAATTTATCATTTTTAAAATTTTAAACCGGAACTCACCAGAACCTGAAGATATTTTTTAGCGTTATTTTTTAATTTTCTTACATGGCTATTTAGCCTCTGCCAACTTCAAAATCAAGGTTAACACCTGAAGGGAGGGACCCGGGCAATGGCCTGTCGCGATTCGCGTGTCAAGCTTATAATCCTGGAAATGAGAGAGGTATTCGCTGGGGGTGCGTTTAAAACCAAAGCAATATATAGCAAATTTTAATATTCGCATATTATTTAATTGTTAATTTTAGCTTCACCACAGGAGATAGCCTTACATGTATTTAGTAGCATGTGATTCTATTTTTGTAATTGAACAAGAATTTCATAATCCATAAAATATTTCAATTTTAAAGATTGGAAACATGGAGCCAGAATTAGATTTTTGACCGGTCGTTCAGTCATAAATCAAAAGCATGGCACCCAGAAAACCGGAATAATCCGAAAGCATACGTCTGAAGCGTAAAAAGGCGATCATGGAAGCAGCGCTGAAACTTTTTGCCGAGAAAGGTTACCACAGAAACTCCTGTAAGCAGCATAGCAAAAGAAGCGGGAGTTTCTAAAGGGCTGATGTATAATTACTTTACGGGGAAGGAGGATTTGCTGCTGCAATTGGTGAACGGAATGTTTGACGAGGTAGACTGCTTTTTCCCATCAATGAAAATGAGCAGTTTACAGATCAACGACTTAAAGACTGGATCAGCTTCAGCCTGGATGTGGTGGTAGCGCAGCCAAAGCGGTGGCGGCTATATAGTGCATTGGTATTTCAGCCGGATGTGGCGCCATTGCTCATTGAAAAAATGAAAACGAGGGTTGCGACTTACCAGAAGGTACTCGAACGGTATTTTGCCGAAAAAGGCCACGCAGACCCGGTTACCATAACCCGATATTTTTCGGCAGTGCTGGATGGTGTGCAAATGCACCTGATGTTTGACCCTGACAATTTTCCAATGGCACAAGTGAAACAAATGATTATTGACCAATTCGTACCACGATGAAAAAATTGATAGTATTGATGATGCTCTTTAGCGGGATCACCTTCGGCATGGCCCAGACAGAATCCGCAACGGACATTGTGCGCAAGGCCGATGAAAGAGCCAGGGGCACTAAAACCATGAAATCTGAAATGACCATACAGATTGTACGGACAAACTGGACGCGGGACATGGAAATGAAAAGCTGGACAAAAGGAGAGGATTACAGCCTCATCCTCATTACCGCCCCGGCACGGGAGGCAGGTAGCGCTTTCCTGAAGAGAGACAAAGAAGTCTGGAACTGGATGCCCAATATAGAGCGTAACATTAAGCTGCCACCCAGCATGATGGGCCAAAGCTGGATGGGAACGGACTTTACCAATGATGATCTTGTGCGCGAGGCATCCGTGGTAAATGATTATACCCATAAGATTATCGGCAGTCAGATCATAGCGGGCCGCGATACCTGGAAAATTGAAATGACGCCCAAACCCAAAGCCGCGGTGGTTTGGGGAAAAGTGATCGTATACATTGATAAAACGGACTATATCCAGCTTAAAAGCGAAATGTATGATGAAGATGGTGAGTTGGTAAATACCATGCTGATGAGCGACCTGAAGGAAATGGATGGCCGGCTTATCCCCACCAGAACCGAGTTGATTCCTGCTGATAAACCCGGACAAAAAACAGTGATGATCATGAAATCAGCAGAGTTTGACCGGCCCATTGAGGACGAGTTTTTTACTGTTCAGAATATGAAAAGGGTGAAGTGATTTATTGACACAAAGGCAAAAGGACACTACGATGCACTAAGTCTTTGGTGATTATCCGATAATGTTATGTGAAAAGGTGAAAAATATCCGATATTTTTGCTCTAATCCGAATAAAATATCCTGCTTGCCATGGAGAGATGGTATGTAAGAAAGTTGAAGGAGGGGCTCGAAACCAAGCATTTCATCATTCTGGTTGGGCCTCGGCAAACGGGCAAGACGACTGCCCTGACGCAACTGAACCAGTATCTGAAGGCCGAAGGGAAAGCTGTGGCGTACATCAACCTGGAAAACCCGCTGGTGCTGCAGGAGGTGAACAAGCATCCTGAACACCTGCTGAACTACACCGATTTCTTCCGGCTGCCGGAAGGCGAAAAGCTTTTCCTGCTGGTGGACGAGGTACAATATGCGGCTGATCCCTCCAACCTGCTCAAGTTCCTCTACGATGAATATCACGACCGCCTGAAGATCATTGCTACAGGCAGCAGTTCTTTTTACATAGACCGGAAGTTTGGCGATTCAATGATGGGCCGCAAAAGGCTGGTGCAGTCCGGCACGCTCAACTTTACGGAATTCCTGCACTTTTCCGGAAATGATGCCCTGATGGATGAACTGGACAAACTGGCCCAGAACCCGCAATACCGTTCGTTGCAAGAACCGAAGCTGAAAAACCTGCTGGAGCAATACTTGACCTATGGCGGCTATCCAGAGGTGGTGCTGGCCACGGATGAAAAGGAAAAGCAGATGGTATTGCAGGGCATAGGAACTAGCATCATCAAGAAAGACCTGCTGGACTCAGGCTTAACGGATGATCTGAAATTTGCCCAGTTCCTCAGATTGCTGGCAGGCGAAACGGGAAAGCAGACGAACCTGAATTCCATCTCCAAATCCCTGAAGATCAACAATAAAAAAGCGGAGGAGATGATGTATGTCGCCCGTAAATCGTTCATCATCGAGACTATCTCACCGTTTTTTCGAAACTTCAGGAAGGAACTCACCAAAATGCCCAAAGCCTATTTTATTGACAGCGGGCTAAGGAATTTCCTGATCAACGACTTTAGGAGGCCGTCCCTGCGTCAGGACAAGGGAGAGGTGCTAGAGAACTATGTCTTTCGCCTGCTGTGGGACAGCTACAGTACAGATCAGTTGCATCACTGGCGAACGGCCGACCAATACGAAGTGGATTTTGTAATTGAAAATAATCGCGAAAAAGGGATGGCTTGGGAGGTGAAATGGGATGGAGAAACCAGTTTATCTTCAGGCCAGAAGAAATTCGCTGAGACCTATGAGAATTTCCCTTTAAAGAAATTATGCTGGCAAAATCCCGATGCCAATTCAATTGAAATATTGAGCGTGGCTGGAGGAACAAAACAGGGATAAAATGAACCGCAAGCGCTACATCTATTTTGCAACTTTTTTTGCCTTATCCCTGGCATTCACGTGTAAAATCCAAACAAATCACTCCGCAACACCCCTCAGTCCCATAGGGCATATGGCTGAAATGAACGAGGATGACGGTACGAGCAAAGATTCTATTACTAGAGTGGAAGCCAACTCGCTTAGAATATACCGCAACTTGCCCAGTTCCTTCGCTATCGCTCAGGATGATAGAAAGCTTCGAGGCTTAACTAATCATTTATTTGTGCCCCTTTGTGTCTTAGCGCCTTTGTGTCTAAATACTTCGATCCCATGCTCCTGAAACTGGCCTGGCGAAACCTCTGGCGCAGCAAGCAGCGCACCTTCATCACCATGGCATCTGTGTTTCTGGCCGTGATGCTCTCTTCCATGCTTGCAAGCTTTAAAGAAGGTGTCCTCGATCTTATGGTCGAAAATACCGTTGGCAAATTCACCGGTTATATCCAGATCCACAGTAAAGGTTATTGGGATGAACCGTCACTTGATCTCAGTTTTGAATTTACCGACTCCCTGCGCCAACTCCTGAATGAACACGAAGGAATCACTGGCTACACAAGCCGGATAGAAGGATTTTCACTGGCATCGTCTGGTGAGCTTACCCGTGCTGCAATGGTAACCGGAACTGACCCTGAGAACGAAGAGCAGAACACCGGCCTCAGCGAAAGAGTAATTGAAGGAGAGTATCTGGAACCGGGAGACAAGGCGGTTCTGGTAGGCGCGGGGCTTGCCGAATTCCTGAAACTGAAGGCTGGCGATACCTTGGTGCTTTTCGGGCAGGGTTACCGGGGAATGACCTCCAGCGGCCTGTATCCCATAAAAGGAATTGTAAAGATCGGGTCTCCTGAAATGAGCAGGCAGGTGGTTTTCCTTCCTATGGAGGAGGCGCAGTATTTCTTTGCTACAGGGCCGCAAATCACGGCTGCCGTTATTTTTATTGATGACCCCGATGAAGCAGAACAAATCGCAGAGGAGTTGCGCGCCAGTCTGGATACCGCAAAATATGAGGTAATGCCCTGGAAGGAACTTGTGCCGGATATGGTGCGAATGGTCCAATCAGAGGAGCAGGAGCAATATGTCTTTATGTTCATTCTTTATGTAGTCATCTCCTTTGGAATTTTTGGAACCGTACTTATGATGATGGCCGAGCGCGAGCACGAATTCGGAATGCTGGTGGCCATAGGAATGAAAAGAATTCAACTGGCGCTGATGGTATTTATTGAAATCCTGGTCATGGTCATTATCGGAGCCATTGCAGGGATGTTGGCCGTCTTCCCAATTGCCCTATATTTTAATATGAACCCGGTTTCTTTTGGAGAAGAAATGGCAAAAATGTACTCAGACTACGGATTAGAGCCGGTGCTGCAAACTGCCGTAACGCCCGGCCTTTTCATCCAGCAGGCAGTGGTGGTAGCCATTATTGCCTTCGTTATTTCAATTTATCCTTTTTTGAGATTACTGCGTCTGAACGCTATTGAAGCAATGAGAAAATGATGCTGATAAAAATTGCATGGAGAAATGTGTGGCGCCAGAAATTGCGCAGCCTGGTTGGAATCATAGCCGTGGCCCTCGGTCTATGGGCAGGGCTTATGGTGCTGGCATTTATGTACGGCCTCACCAATCAGCGCATCGAAATGATCATTGGCAACGAACTTTCGCATTTTCAGTTCCATCACCCTGACTTCCGGGATAACGTGCAACCGCAGTTTTACATTCCACGCAGCGACAGCATCGTAAGGCATTTGCAGCAAAATGAAAAAGTAAAGGCGGTGACAGCCCGCGCCATCTCTATGGCTATGATGGCATCGCCCTCTCATACAGGAGGGGCAAAAGTGGTGGGCATTGATCCGGACAGCGAATCGCAGGCTACGCGGCTCGACCGGCATATCAGGGAAGGAAACTACTTGCCTGGCGAATACACCAATTCCATCCTGGTGAGCGAAAAGCTGGCAGACAAATACAAGCTCAGGCTCGGATCAAAGGTGGTGCTTACCATGCAAAACCTGGATCAGAATTTTGCAGCAGGAGCCTTTAAGGTAAGCGGCATTTATAAGACAGGCAATGGAATGTTCGATGAAATGCACGTCTTCGTGATGCGCGAGAGATTGCAGGAACTGCTGGGTACGGAAAGTGGCGTACAGGAAATTGCCGTGCTCCTGTACCAGAATGAACATGCGGAACCGGAAGCGGCCCGCTACCAGCAACTTTACCCTGACTTTGAAGTGCTTTCCTGGCTCGATCTCCAGCCCATCATGCGGTTGATGATTGATTCAATGGATATTTATACCTATGTCTTTATGGGAATTATTCTGTTGGCGCTGCTTTTCAGCATTCTGAATACCATGCTCATGGCGGTGCTGGAGCGGGTACGGGAACTCGGAATGCTCATGGCAATAGGCATGAACAAACAGCGCGTTTTCAAAATGATCCTGCTGGAAACCCTGTTCCTGGCCTTTACGGGCGGGCCGATAGGATTTCTCCTGGGCTGGGCCACCATCTGGTATACGGGAAAACATGGATTCAGCCTCGGTTCCTACAGCGAAAATCTCAGCGACTTCGGATTTGCCGCCCAGATTCATCCGCAACTCGAAGCCAGGACTTATCTCATCGTATCAGCAATGGTGGTGATCATGGCGGTGCTCGCGGCCATTTATCCAGCCATCAAAGCTTTGAAACTCAATCCTTCCGAAGCAATAAGAAAAATATAATGCAATGACAGTAGTAGAAACAGTGAATCTCCGAAAAACATATCAAGGTGCCGTGCCCGTCCATGCGGTTAATGGTATTGACTTGAAAATAGAAGAAGGGGAATTTGTCGCGGTAAAAGGCCCTTCGGGTTCGGGAAAAACCACTCTTCTCAATATGATCGGTGGGCTGGACAGGCCTACTGCCGGCAGCATCCGCATTAGCGATACGGATCTTTCGCAGCTCTCAGAGAACCAGCTTATTGATTTCCGTATGAAACACATCGGGTTCGTTTTTCAAAGTTATAACCTCATACCGGTGCTGACGGCACGGGAGAATACGGAGTTCATTATGCTGCTGCAGGGACGGTCAAAAAAAGAACGGCAACAGCGGGTTGATGCACTGCTGAACGAAGTGGGCCTGGCGGATAAGCTTGACAAACGGCCATCACAGCTTTCAGGAGGCCAGCAACAGCGCGTGGCAGTAGCGCGGGCACTGGCCTCAAAACCGGCATTTATCCTGGCTGACGAACCTACGGCCAACCTTGATTCGGCTTCTACGGCCAACCTGCTTGACCTCATGGCGCAACTTAATCATGAAGAAGGTACCACCTTTATATTTTCCACCCATGATCAGCGCGTGATTGACCGTGCCAGGCGTGTCATCACCATTGAGGATGGCAAGGTGGTATCGGATGAAGCGGGGAATTCATAATTTAAATTGAAATTATAAACCTGTGGAAATTTAAATATTAATATAGGATAAACTTTCCCGGGTTTTTATTTAAAAATTAAGATATAAAAAAATAATATTCAATGTTACCGCTGCAAAAAAGAAGGTTTTGTGACTGCATTAATTCATGGCAGAATGTTTACCTTAATATTTGAATTAGCAGTAATGATAAAAGAAATATTACGGACCAAAATTTCTTTCGTAACCGGATTGCTGCTTTTTGTCTTGCAAATAATATTGGGAACCGAGTTGATGGCACAGTCCTCTGTAAATTCTAAATCGCTTGAGAGCGAAGGAACTACTCCGGCTGCTGCGGACAGTATTCCCAAAATGGACCGTTTTACAGTGAGGGGCTACGTGAAGGACATGCAGATCGTGGGTTTCCGCAACCTCGATATGATGACCACTGACAATCTGCTGCACAACCGCCTGAATTTTCGTTTATATCCTGACAGTCATATTACGGTGGGCATGGAGGTCCGCAACCGTGTATTCTTTGGCGAGAGCATCAACCTCAACACGGCCTTTGCGACATTCCAGGACCAGGACGATGGGTTGGTAGACATGTCATGGCGGCTCATTGACAAGCGCTCGCTGCTGATGCTCACGCAAATAGACCGCGCCTGGCTGCACGGGAACTATGGGAAATGGGAGGCGCGTGTGGGCCGCCAGCGCATCAATTGGGGCGTAAATTTATTCTGGAATGCCAACGATCTCTTCAATGTGTATTCCCTCACCGATTTTGATTATGAAGAAAGGCCGGGTACTGACGCAGTGCGGGTGCAGAAGTATTTCGCGAATTACTCTTCCATGGACGTAGCCGTGCAACCGGGCCGGGATGAAAATAGCTGGATAGGCGCTGCTATGTATAAATTCAATAAGTGGCAATATGATTTCCAGGTGCTGGGCGGCTGGTGGAATGAAGATGTGGCCACAGGCGCGGGCTGGGCCGGCAATTTTAAAGGTGCGGGCTTTAAAGGTGAGGCCACTTACTTTCATCCGCAGGACAATTGGCAGGATACTACAGGGGTGCTGAGCGTTTCTGTTTCGGGCGACTATGTTTTTGGTAATGGAATATTTGCTACAACAGTTTTCTTATTTAATTCATCAGGAATAAACAAAGAATTAGGGCGGGCTGACAATTTATTTTCACAACCTATTTCTGCGAAAAATTTATTTCCTACAAAATATTCTTTTCTGTTAAGTTTATCTAAACCATTTTCTCCCATTATTTCCGGAAGCCTGGTAGCACTCTATTCTCCTTACGTAAATAGCGTACTTATGATGCCCTCTGTAAATTGGGTAATTGCCAATAACTGGGAGTTTGCTTTTTTTGCACAGACTTATTTTTTAGAAGTAGAGGAGTTTGCTAATATTGGTAATAGTGTGTTTTTGAGGTTTAAATATAGTTTTTGAATTTGCTTAGACACAAAGGCGCTAAGGCACAAAGTGGTGCTAAGTTTTATTTTAAATATTTTAGACACAAAGGCACGAAGGCTGAGGTATCTCTTTTATGGTGCGTATTAACAATTATTGATGTCACACTTGTAAAATACTTATTTTGAAGGAGTGAAGATTGTCAGGGCTTCTCAATTCTTCAGATATGGAACTTGTCTTTCATTTACATTGATTTTTTGAACGTCTCTTGTAACCCATTCTTCTTCTAAAACAATTGCAACAACTTCTATGGCAACTTGAATCCCATACACACCATCAGGATTTTTTATGCCGATGTAATAGGTTTGTCCGGCCCCACCAGCCATTTTAACAACACCTGATTTTATGTTTTCGCGTGTGCCCCCTGTCATATACGTATATGCTTTTTTTTCTTCAAAAAGACGGCTATTTTCAAAGTTAAGTAAATAAATATCACATATATTACTTCCAGGAGGTTTTGATAACATGTCAATCCCAAAGGTCAAAGCGCCTGATTGGTCTATTAAATTGGTTAATTGACCAACTAAATTAAAGGAAGATTTGGCTTTGTCAATGTCTTCTTTTTCTCTTGATGCTGAAAAAACAAAATACCACTCCTTTGTATTTTTCGGTAGTGTAACAGGAAAAGTAATTCTTGACTTTCCACCTTTAAAAGTAGCATTTGATCCGCTATTGACATAGTATTCCGAAGAAGGAACAAGGGGAATTGGCTTGTATTCTTTTTTAACAAGTTGATTCTCCTGAACTGTCGTATAAGCGGTGTCGTAAACAGTCTGCCAATAAACACCTGTGTTGAAGTTTTTAGTTGCTTCGGTCGCAGGTATTCTTTGTATTTTCACCTTGCAAATACGACCGCTCATAGCAGAATTTGAAAGTCTGAATTTGTAGATTCCGGTTGATACAATGTTTATTATTTTATTTTCAATTTTCTTTGTTTTATAATCCATAAATTTAGACGATGATGGAAATTCAATTATTTCAATCTCCTTTAGTTCCTTTCCATTTACTTCTTGAAAACTAAAAATAAGTTGGTCACCTTCAGAAAAACCGTAGTAAAATACTTCTTCTCCAAATGCACCGAGCTTTAAGGTGTTGTCTGCTACGTCTATAGGTGTCTGCCCGGTGGCAGCGAAAGTTAGGGTGCTGTATAATAGCGCCAGAGTTAATATCTTGTCCTTCATGGTACTAATATTCGGTTTGTCAGTAGAGACTGTTGATTGTTAATAGATTAAGTAATTTTTGCTTCATTTCCTTTGGTTACCAAAACCCGAAATCCCCGCTCCGCCTTCGTTGCCAAATGTAGGCAAATTTACTTTTCGGCAACTTTCTGTTTCCGCGTAATTTATTAGGAGCGAAGGGAATATAGAGAAACCACTATCTTATGCTGCCCTGTCGACTTATCCTTGCCTTTCATCTCCGAGCCGAAAATACAAGTTTCTGAACGATGAAGGATTGCTCGTCATCAGTTTTGTTGCATTGCACTGGTATATATGTGTTTATAGGGACGAGTAAAAAACCGTTACTGGATAGCTGGGGTTACGGCATGACGGAACTAAGCTGATTGCCTGAGCGGGGGTTAGGTACAAGCGTATACTCCACCAGATAGGGCCAGATAGGCGAGATTGCGATCGAAAGAATTCGCAGTGATGAGAGGAAGCTGAAATATCTGAAATTGCGAGCAGAAACACTTCGGAAACTCCTTACCTGATGACCCTATTATCCGGGAAATTTCCTGTAAAAACCGCTTTTCCGGCCTGGCTGTGGTTCTTGTTGCTGGGCTTCAGCTTGCTGCATACCACACGGATTGTGCTCAATCCGCCTGGTCCTGACCGGATCATAGATTTCCGACCCGTATACCTTGCGCAGCGATTGCTGGTACAGGGTAAGGATCCTTACTTGGAGCGCAATATTCAGCAGGAATGGCAGAAGGTGGTAGAGCAGGAGGGAATTGCCTCAGCTTATGTTCCGGTGTGGCCGCTGTCTCACGTTATTTATCCACCCTGGGCCTTGTCCATGCTTAGCTGGTTGTCCCTTTTCAGCTATACCGTTGCTTACGTTTTGTGGTATTCATCTCTGCCTTTTCTGCTGAGCTTCATTCTTTTTGCCATTGCCCGCTTCTCAAAGCTCGAAATGCAGTACGCTGACCTCCTGTTGCTTAGCCTGGCCTTCAAGGGAACTGTGGCTTCCATGCTGGTGGGACAGCCAACATTCCTTTCGCTGGCGCTGGCATTTTCCGCCCTCCTTGCGGTGAACAGGCGGCCTTTCATCAGTGGGCTGTTATTGGGTCTGGCAGCATTTAAGGTAACTGTAGCCTTGCCTTTTGTTTTATTTTTTATTATAAATAAGAAATTCAAAGCCCTCGTAGCTGCCGGATCTACGGGAGCGATACTGCTTTTGATCTCTCTGGTTTTGTCATCAGAGCCAATAACAATGCTTGAGAACTATGCGGCCAATGTATCCTTTATGGTGGATTCATTTTATGATCCTCACCGTCCCGAATATCCTCTGAATTATGTAATGATTACCACAACTGAAATCACGGCTTTGCTGGAATTCCTCTGGCGCGGAAGCAGTGATGCCGTTGGACCTGTAAAAAATATGCTTCTCGCGTTGCTCTTTGGATTTATCTGGTGGAGGCATCAGAAGCGAAAATTCAATGATGTTTATCTATTATTACTACTAAGCGCAGGTGTGTTGCTTACCACCTATCATCTGTTTTATGATGCCCTGCTTCTGCTGCTTTTATTTCCATTGTCCTTTCAGTTTACGAAACGAAAAAGAATGCTTTTGCTGATATTGCTTTTACCGCTTTTTCTCCCTGTAAATGGTTTGCTCGACCGTCTTAATGTATCTACCCAATTGCATTTCCTGTATTTCTCTTTGCCGGTGGTTTTGCTCTTCTTATTAATATGGCTCTTGGTACACCCCGTGTATGCCGACCAGGAATGACCATATCCGCTTCTGCACAAAATGGTTTTCCAAAAACTGATTATTTTCGGAGTTTAGATTTTAAAATGATTATGAAAAAAGTTGTGATTTTAACCGGGGCCGGAATAAGTGCAGAAAGTGGTGTGCCCACCTTTCGTGACAGCGATGGGCTGTGGGAGGGTCATGATGTCATGGAAGTAGCGTCTCCACAAGGCTGGGCAAAAAATCAGGAACTGGTGCTGGACTTTTATAATCAGCGGAGGAGGAATATTGGAACGGTGCAGCCAAATGCTGCACACATAGCGCTGGCCAAGCTGGAAGAGAAATTCGATGTGACGGTGATAACCCAGAACATTGACAACTTGCACGAGCGCGGTGGCTCCGGAAATGTGTTGCACTTGCATGGAGAAATTACCAAGGTTAGCAGTTGTGATTATCCTGACCTGGTTTATGACATTGGTACCAAAGACATTTGCGTGGGCGATACTTGCGAGCGGGGTTCGCAACTGCGGCCGTTCGTAGTATGGTTTGGCGAGCCAGTTCCAAAAATAGAAGAGGCAATGGAAATCTCCGCAGCGGCAGACATTTTTATTGTTGTGGGCACCTCGATGGCCGTTTATCCTGCTGCCGGACTTATTGGCTACGTTCCGAACGAAGCCCGGAAGTTTGTGATAGACCGGGTGACGCCCTCCATTGGCCATTACCCAAATCTTGAGGTACTGGAAGGCAAAGCGAGTGAAAAGGTTCCGATGCTGGTGAAGCAGTTATTGGCCGAGGAGAGAGGGTAAATGTGTATCTTGGCGGGGTTACGATAAAACCATTCTGCCCAATGTAATTCTTATAAGTACTTATGAAATATTTTCTCCCTCTCTTTTGGCTTAGTTCCATTCTTCTGATGCCTAAATCCCTTGAAGATGCAAGCCATATTGCGCTCGCAACTATTAATCATGTAAGCGCCCTGGTGAGCTGGAATTTTAAACATATTGTGAATTTGAACAGAATCCGTTTGTTCAATGCTGTTAACTTAAAGCACGGATATGCGCTGATTGAGATTAGGTCTCCAATAGAAATAATTGATTTATGAAAAAGGAAAAGTCATTTGACGCAGTGGCCTTTATGCGCAAACGTAGGGATGAGCTGTCAAAGCTGCATTTAGAAAACCCGGCAGAGTATAAAAGGCAACTTGAGTTGATCCGTAAAAAGTATCGGGAGAAATTCCCCATAAAGGGGCAGGGATGACCTGTTGATGCCCTCGTGCCTTTTACTGATCTCCTCCCCTACTTGCGCGAGGATGCCGTCGTGCCTTTTACGGTTAACTTGATCTGGATTGTTGGATTTGATTAAAGTGATAAATGCCAGTTATGTAGGGGACTTCAAAATTGACTTCGCCTTTTCTGATATTTCAGTTGAACCCTTTTACAATTGAATGGCCTAACGGGGCCGATTTTGCACCTGAATTTTTATATGAGCTTGCGAAAAAGAAGGGAGGGCACAGTAAGGCCAGGGAACATCAATTAATACCAATACGCAAACGGAAGAGTTTAAACGTGGGCATTCCAAGATCCACCCTCTGGCTAAAGTTTTCTTTATTTATCGTAGAATCTGATCGTGAAAAATAGGCCAAGTTCCAGCCCCGGTTCATTTCGTAATAATCGATATGTTGTCCTTTATATCCAAGGAGTAATACATCCTCATTGGGGAGCTGCTTCTTTAGCAACTCGGCAATTTTAAGTAAAGTTTTTTCTTCTTCCATATCCAAATCCGCTCTTTCAAAAAATTTAATGTCAGTATTAATAGCCTCATCAATTTGTTCGGGTGACTTTAATCTTATAGGTTGAAACTCGTTCTTAAAGGTTAAGATCAAATCCAGTTCATCCCTGCTTATTCCTTTGGTTCTAATCACTTTAGAGTTATTCAGATAATAACTTAAACCATGCGTACCGACAGGTTGTAGATATTTCCAATGAAACATTCCGGGATCAAGAAGATTGCGTTGAATCTCTAACGGCAAATAGTAGTTAAAATGACCATTTGATCGGGAATAAAAGTAGCACTGTTCTTCATCATAGTCATCGATAATAATGTATTCAGTTCCGTGAGAAGCGCCATACCGAACATAATGCAAGGTAATGCTTAAAGAAGGTATATTGAGACTGTCGTTTGTCAGGTTATATAATCTGTATCCATTTCTCAATTCCAAATTCGCGAAGTTATCCTGATAGTAAGCTACAACTCGATGATTGTGTGTAGGCGAGGACTTAGGTTCAACTTTGGAATTACATGCCCCTAATAGGACGGTTAGGAGCCATGTTAGATAAAAGATTCTCATTGTGATTTTTTTAGGAACCCGAGTGCTGCAATGTAGCTGATTCCATTTTAGAGCGTAACAACGCGCATCTTAACATCTCTAATATAGCAAGAGAATTTTTCTCGTATCCATTCCAAATCCATTCGTGCAAATCCGTGCAATTAGTGTCCACCCAAACTACTCCGGGCGGAAGCCCAGAGGTACACTCCCCCCCAATATCCCCCAAATAGGTTACCAATCCCCCCGTTCCCCCATCCTAATTTTGGCCATTAAGTGCGGAAACCAACAATGAGGTCTGCACCAACGCCAAAATTGAGATGTTATGAAAACGCTGATTACACTTTGCTTTGCTGCATTAATCATTTCGCTTAACCTGCAACCCCTCCACGCTCAGACCAATGATGCGGGTGTGGGTTCCCTCGTGTCGCTTTCGCCTGTGTTCGAGAATATGTCGTTGCATGTGAGCAACTACGGCACCAACACCCTTTCGGGCGTGACGGTGAACTGGATAGCCTGAACGGAGTGGCGCAGGCGCCCACGACCTGGAATCTCACTTCTGCGGGGCCGGGTGGTTACCTGTTGATGACTTCGTGCCTTTATCTGCTTAATACGACTACAGCAGCCGATCCCCCACCAGTTCCTTCTCCAGCGTCTTCCCTTCCATCTGAAAGCGGCTGAGCTTGAAGCGGTTTCTCAGCACTGGCTTTATCAATAAGGGCCTAATGGACATTTGGAATGGTAAAATTAGTCAGAACATAAGCCCGGCAAGGGTTTCAGGAGTTGAAAGGTCATGAATAAAAATAAATGCTTTTATTTGTAAATTCTGAAAAATAACCGGCTAAAGATGCAACCCGTGGCACATCTACTGCAACTTAGGCTTGGCTGACCATGAAGCACATAACCCTCATATTTTTTCTAGGCATATTCCTCACGATTGGGGGATGCAAAAAGGACCCTGAAATAACGGAAGAAAAGACCGGGGAAGAGCCAGTGCTTACGAAGTATGAGCTTCAGATACCGACCAAATACCAGCGGGGCTACCCCATTCCCAATTTGCCTGATGATAATCCTTTAACTGTTGAGGGCATTTCGCTGGGTCGTATGCTTTTCTATGATCCCATTCTTTCTGATGATAGCTCGCAAAGTTGTGCTACCTGCCATAAGATCGAAAATGGATTTTCAGATCCTGACCGTGTAAGTACAGGCATCAATGGAAATGAGGGCAGGCGCAATGCTATGGCAATAATTAACCTGGCATGGGGGGAACGGTTTTTTTGGGACGGGCGCGTGGGCAGCCTGGAAGAGCAAGCTTTGAACCCCGTGCCAGATCCAATTGAAATGCACCAGGAATGGATCTATGTTCTTGACAAGCTGCAATGGCATACTGTATATCCGGAAAAGTTTGAAGAGGTTTTTGGGGTGAATATCATTGCACCTAGCCATGTCGTAAAAGCCATTGCCCAATTTGAGCGGTCACTTATTTCTTTTAATTCCAGGGCAGACAGAGGTCAGCTTAACGCACAGGAAAAAAGGGGGGATTCAATTTTTAATTCGGAAAAAGGAGATTGCTTCCACTGCCACATACCCCCAATGCTTTTTACTGATAACAGCTTTAAAAATAATGGGCTGGATGCCAGGTATGATGGTGATAAGGGGTTATTTGAAGTTACAGGCAATCAGCGCGACATAGGAAAATTCAAAGTGCCTACATTAAGGAATATTGAACTTACCGCGCCTTATATGCATGATGGACGGTTCAAAACGCTGGAGGAAGTGGTGGATTTTTACAGTGAAGGCCTGGCTTTTCATCCTAATACAGATCCACTAATGAAGAAAGTTTTGCAGGGTGGCCTGCGTCTGACTGATCAGGAGAAAGAGGATCTTGTGGCATTTCTTAAAACATTAACCGATACTTCTTTTATTAACAATCCGGATTTTAAAGATCCATTTAAATAACAAAGCAATGAAAATTTCATTCTCAATTTTTCCAAAAGTATTATTCTTTCTGCTTCTCGCGGGAAGTATTTCGTCTTGTTCAAAGGACGGGTGTACGGATCCCAATGCGCTGAATTATGACAGCGAGGCAAAGAATGATGACGGCACATGCACCTATGAAAATGCAGAGGAGCAAACCAGTGTAAAGGTGACCTTACACCACCGGGTAGATGGAGAAACCCTGGAATTTAATACGATAAATTATTCAAATGATGCCGGCAACGACTACAGTGTGGTGAGGCTGCATTATTATATTTCAGACATTACGCTGGTAAATTCCGATGGAGATAATCATATCGTTGATGTGATACATTATGTAGATGCAACACAAAGTGCTACGTTGGAGATGATGCTAGACAGCCTTCCCAAAGGAAGCTATACGGCCGTCAGCTTTCGTTTTGGGATCTCTCCGGAAAAGAATCATGTTGATTCCGGATACCTGCCCGGCACGCCTGAACATGTAGGAATGTTTTGGCCGGAACAAATGGGCGGTGGCTACCACTTTATGAAGCTGGAAGGTCGCTATGAAAAAAGCAATGACAGCCTGGAAAACTACAATACCCACCTGGGAGGCCTTGTAATGATGGGTGATGATTACTCCTCAAGTTTTGTTACAGAGGTATTTAATTTGGATGAGCCAATCGTAATTACAGAAGAAGACAGTATTATAGAATTACCCATTGTGATGAATATCAATAATTGGTATTCCAATCCTAATAATTATGACATGAATGACTATGACGATGGTATAATGAATAAACCGGCTGTGCAAACCATGCTGAAGGAAAATGGCGCGGAGAATGTCTTTTCAGTAGAGAGGTAAAGATTGCCGTATTTTAAAGGACTTCCTGCAACAAGCGGGTTTTGTATTGCGGAAGCAGGGAAACGAGCTTGTCAACGGTCTTGTCCAACGTCTCGTGCAGGCGGCCCCCAGCGGCATTTCGATGGCCCCCGCCCCCAAAGTATTTCCTTGCTATTTCATCAGCCGGAAAATCGCCTTTGCTCCGGAACGACATCTTGATAATATCGCCTTTGTCTTTCAATAAAACTGAGAAGACCACATCCTGCAGCATGAGCGGAAAATTGACCAGTCCCTCGGTATCTCCGGTTTTCAGGTCGTAAGTCTCATAGTCCATCTGATCAATCGTAATGTAGGCAGTGCGGTATTCCGGCAGCACCACCATCCGGTCCTTTAGCGCGGTGCCAAGCAGCCGCAGCCGGTTCAGCGAGTAGGTGTCATAAATGCGTTGGTGAATCTCTGAATTATTAACCCCCAGGTCAATCAATCGCGCTATAATATGGTGAACCTTAGCCGTGGTTGTTGGAAATTTGAATGAGCCTGTATCGGTCATTATTCCGGTATAAATGCAGGTGCCGGGTGTCACATCAATAGCCTCCGGGCCTTCAATGGCGGTGATAAATTCATACACCAGTTCGGCAGTAGAGCTTGCCTTTGGATCCCAAAAAGCATAATCCTCAAAGTGCTGCGGTTCAAGGTGGTGGTCAATCAGAATTTTCTTTGCTTTTGAAATGCGAACGTGATGGCCGATCTCATTGATCCTTGACAGGTTGTTAAAATCCAGGCAGAAGATCACTTCCGTCTCCTTGAGGAAATCCACAACCTCTGCTTTCTGTTTTTCGTAATTACGAATTTCTGTGCATCCCGGAAGCCAGTTCAGATAATCACCCCACTCATTTGGAGAAGCGACCATTACCTCCTTGCCTAATTTTCTGAAACAATGATAGAGCGCGAGGGATGACCCGAGAGCATCGCCATCAGGATTGGCGTGCGATGTAATGAATATCCGCTTTGCGTTTTTCAGCAGGTGTTTAACCTCTTCTGTCTGCTCGTTTTGTAATTCCATATTGGCCGGCAAAAGTCGGGAAAATGCCGGAAGCTACTTTTCAGGTCCGGGAAAGAATTGCAATAGATTAAGCTATATGAAAAAGCATCAGGGCATTAAGCGGCCCATCATCCGAGGGAACGGGATGCTTTCACGCAAATGCGTCAGCTTGCAGATCCAGCTTACCATGCGTTCCAGCCCCAGCCCGAAACCGGCATGAGGAACAGAACCATATCTACGGAGGTCGAGGTACCATTCAAATGCTGACATTGGCAGCGCATGATGGTTGATGGCTTCGATTAGTATATCCTTATCTGTTTCGCGCTCTCCACCGCCAATTATTTCTCCATAGCCTTCCGGAGCCAACACGTCCACACCTTTTACCAGTGCCGGATTTTCATCACTACCTTTCATATAAAAGGCTTTGACCGCTTTGGGCCAGTTGTATACCATCACCGGGGTATCAAAAAGCCGCGTCAGGACAGTTTCATCGCTGCCGCCAAAATCACCTCCATACACGAAGTCGCTGGCCGATTGGAGCCACTGCGGAATGTTGCGCTCCCGCTCTTCCAGCTCTTTGACCTCAAGCTTCAGCGTCACTATTTTCTGCTCGTTAAATGCAATGGCGCCCTTCTTCATTCCACCCTTTTTGAGGCTGGCTTCCCGTTCAGCAATGTCTTCTCTTAATTCCCCGATCTTGATTTTTACTGATTCCAGGTCTCCCTTCAGCAATTGAATGGCATTTCTGCCTTCCACATCTTTTTCGCCTTTGATGATCTTCACAGCATCATCATAGCTGATGCGCGGAAAATCCTGTAGCACCTTCTCAAGGGGAGCCGTATCTCTTTCCAGTTGTTCCAGCTCAAACCGGCATTCTTCCAGCACTGTTTTCACAAGGAAATGCACGAATTCCTGGATGAGGTCCATTGTCATTTCAAGATTGTAGAAGGCCATTTCCGGCTCTATCATCCAGAACTCTGAAAGATGCCTGCGCGTCTTGCTTTTCTCAGCCCTGAAGGTAGGCCCGAAAGTGTAGATCTTGCCCATCGCAAAAGCCATCGCCTCTCCGTAGAGCTGCCCGGATTGTGAGAGATAAGCCGGTGTCTCGAAGAAATCAGTTTCAAACAAGGTGCTGGTGCCTTCACAGGCATTGCCGGTAAAAATGGGCGCATCCATTTCAACAAAACCGTTTTTCTGAAAAAACCGGTGAATAGCAAAGATAATCGTGTTGCGAACCCGCATAATGGCCCATTGCCGTCTGCTTCGAAGCCAAAGGTGCCGGTTGTCCAGCAGGAAATCAGGGCCATGTTCTTTTTTGGCAATGGGATACTCTTCAGCTTCATGATAAACTTTGAGTTCCGAAGCCTGCAATTCATATCCACCAACCTGGCGTTCGTCTTCCACGACTGTTGCTTTCACATGGATGGCGCTTTCAATCCCAAGTCTTTTTGCCGTATCAAATTGAGAATTGCCAACTTTGTCAGAATTAATTACACATTGCGCAAATCCACTTCCATCACGGATTAGTAAAAAAACATTCTCTTTGCCGCTACGTTTATTGAAAACCCAGCCATTGACAGCGACCAATTTTTCTTTATGATGCTTCAAATCTGAAAGGCTGACAGTGTCTTTGGTCAATAGCTTCATTCCCTAACTTTTTTTATTAAAATGCTGTTAAAACACAAATTTCAATCGTTTAAAGAGGGTGCGAAATTCATTAAAATTTTAGTTGCAAATGCTTAAACAAGGGCTCAATCAAAAATTAATGCAGAAGCTGTCTCCGCAGCAGATTCAGTTTATTCAGTTATTACAACTGACTACTGCTGAACTCGAGAAGCGTGTGGATGAAGAGCTGACTCAAAATCCGGCCCTGGAAATGGAAAAGGAGGGGAAGGATGATTCCGGAGACAACGATGGCGAGCCTAGAGATGAAAGCGCAGAACGTGAGGAAAGGGCTGAGAAATCAGATCAGGAGGATGAATATGAGGTGACCCAGGAGGAATTTGAAACGATGGATGACAGTGCAGAAATTGATATCTCCGATTACGTCTCGGATGATGATGACTACAGCTACAATTATACACCCCGCGATCCTAATGAAGAGGACCGTGAGATTCCGGTGGCCAACTATCGCACGATCTACGATAACCTGTATGAGCAATTGGGCTCTCTGAATTTGGAAGACCGGAAGCGGGAGTTGGCAATGCATCTGGTAGGAATGCTCGATGAAGATGGATACCTGCGCAGGCCGCTGAGGAATATCGTTTATGATCTGGCATTCATGAGTGATTTGCAAACGAATGAAGAGGAACTGGAGGAAATTCTGAAGCGCCTTCAGAATTTTGAACCTTATGGCATGGGTGCCAGAAGCCTTCAGGAATGCCTGTTGATCCAGCTCCGGCACAAGGATCAGAGCAATGAGAATGTACACCTCGCCATTCGGGTGATAGAAGACCACATGGATGCGCTGGCGAAGAAGCATTACCAGAAACTAATGAAGTCTCTGAAAATAGACCGGGATAAACTGCGTGAGGTCGTGGATATTATTACGCATCTTAATCCCAAACCTGGAGAAGGCCAGATCAATATAAAGGGACAGTACAACAATCCTGATTTCATGGTGACCGAGGTGGACGATGAACTGAGGGTTACACTTAATTCCAAGAATGCCCCTGAGATGCGCGTAAACCGCCAATACCAGGAAACGCTGCTGGGATACCAGAAAAGCAATAAAGAAGAGAAGGAGAAAAACGTAAAGCTGAAGAAACAGGTGCAGTTTATTAAGCAGAGGCTTGATAACGCCAAGTGGTTTATTGAAGCCATAAAACAACGGCAGAATACACTGCTCATGACCATGCGCACCATTGTGGCACTTCAGCGGGATTTCTTCCTCAGTGGCGATATTATGAAGCTGAACCCGATGATCCTGAAGGATGTTGCTGATCGTATTGACATGGACATATCAACTGTATCACGTGTGGTGAACAGCAAATATGTTCAGACGGATTTTGGACTATACTCGCTCAAAGAGTTCTTCTCAGAGGGAATTCAAACTGATGAGGGAATCGAAGTTTCCAACAAGGAGGTGAAAGAGGTGCTCCAGCGGTTTATTGAAGCTGAAGACAAGAACCGGCCACTGACGGATGAGAAGCTGACAAATATGCTCAATGACAAGGGATATAACATCGCCCGGAGGACTGTTGCCAAATACCGTGAGCAACTCAACATTCCGGTGGCGCGTCTCCGGAAGGAATTGTAGTTTCCCGAAAGCATGAAACCAGTATTATCCGGGGTAGATCACGTCAGCACATCCAGAACATTTGCCCTCATTTTCTCTATAATTTTTCATCCTGTTCTTTTTCCTTTTTATGCCTTCGCTCTTTTAGTGGGAGCCGGCAGAAATGAAGTTGTTCTGCCAATTCTCCACCATCGTACTGAGATTCTGCTGCTGATCCTGGGAATGACGGTGTTGCCGATCATTTTTGTCCTCGCCATGAAGCGGGACATAATGCTCAGGAATCAGGAGCAAAGGACCATTCCTTATATTATCACTCTCTTAATTTATATTGCAGGTGGCTTGGTGGCTTTTTGGCTGGCACTGCCCATTCTTCTTGTTGCGCTTATATTTTCGGCCACCGTCTCCCTTTTTGTGCTGATGGTTTTGAATCTGAAGCTGAAGGCCAGTATGCATACATTCTCGGTCGGGGGAATAATGGGAATCCTGATGTTCTCCGGCTGGTTTGAGGAATCGCTTTACTGGAAGTTGTGGCTCGGAGCAGGGCTGCTGGCGCTTTTGGTTATGAGAGTGAGACTAATACTTAAAGCGCATACCCTTCCGGAAATTGCTGCCGGTTTCATGGCAGGTTTGGTTCCGGTTTTTATAGGACTGAAAATAGCCGGATATTAATCGTAGACCGTTACGGTTCCTTTGCGGTAATGGATGCTGTCATCCCAGCCGGTATAGGTAATGAGGTAGACATAAACTCCATGAAAGGCGGCTGTTCTTCTGTAATCGCCCTTCCACTGCGCCCGTTTGTTCTGAGACTCATAAACCAACTGGCCCCAGCGATTGTAGACTTTGATCTCATAAGATTTCACAAAAACAGGCTTAATACCCCAATCATCATTGATATCATCGTCATTGGGAGTAAATGCATTAGGAACATAGAGCAATGGCGGCTGAAAGAGAAAAACCTCGTTGGACTCACTGGTGGCGTTCCGGCTTGAGTTGCCATCTTCTTCATGCGCAACGATCTTGTACCAATATGCTCCTTCATCTTCATTCAAATTCTGGTCGAGGTATGAAAAGGCTGACTCGCTGCCGGAGCTGATTACAGAATAGGGAATTACCGGATCGCGCCTCATCAGCTCATATTTTTTAACCCCATGATCCCACTGGTCGTACGATGTCCATTGCAGGGAGTGCTCAAAAGGGAATGAAGTACCGGACAGTACCACATTGCATCCACGATTGCTGGTATCGCTTTCATAGCCACACTGGTCTAATACTGTCACACTGTAGCAGTAGGATGAAGTATGTACATTAACTGAGCGATCCTCGTGGGACAATTGGTCTCTGTTAGTAATAAAAGCAATTTGCTCGTATTGGGAATCCGGAGAATTCTCTTTTCTGAAGAGTTTATAACCGTAAAAATCCGGTTCAACTGCTTCTTCCCAAATTACTTTTACAGCCTCTTCTTCCGTAACGGTAGCTGTTACCACGTGAGTAGGATCCGGGACAGAATCTCTGTTTATGCTGGTGCAAAGCCGGTAACTGGTATCGCCCACTTTTCCGCAGATATTGATCCCGTACATGTAATAGCAATAATCTACTGTCTTGTTATCAAACGCTTCATTGTCATAATAGGAAGTATTTGCAGGATTGGTAAACGTAAACGATTCCGTGGTTCCGTCAGGGAATTCTTTTACCAATACAAATTCCCTGAAATGGTCCGTGGAATCAAATCGTCCCCACCTTACGGTAAGGGCATCAGGGCCTTCCCTGTCAAAACAAACCATTGCCGGAGGATCTATGGTGGGTGGTGGCAGCACTACGATCTGGAATCTGGCCACAGAAGTTTTGGCAATAGGGCATCCATTGTCCGTAACCCTCACGACTATCTCATAGGTATCCACTTCGGAGGCATGGGCACAAACGGTTTGCCAGCAGAATTCGGTTGAAACCGACCTGAAACCTCGCGCGTTACTCATCGTGGCAAAAGGTGCAGAAATACTTCCTCCGGGAAATACATCACCTTCAAAAGTCAAAAACAGCGAATCATTTGGATCAGCATCTGTTGCGGATATCGGCAGGCACAGTTTGTCAGTTGCAGCTATTGTATAAACTTCGTTCTGAATGTTTTCTGAAATTTCAGGTGCGGTGTTTTGGTTGCAGGTACTTATCGTAAACTGAAGCTCGCGCCTTACTTCGCCTATTTTCACCCCATTCCGGTATTCTTCAACAAGAATTGACACTACATAAACGCCCTGGCGGGTTGGCGTAATATTCAACTCTCCGGTGCGGGGGTGAATAGAAAGCGTTGGGTCTCCGTCAATGATGAACCCTAGATGGTATCCCTTTCTCCAATCAGCCTTATGGTAAGGTCCCGGATTGATAATGGGATAATCGGGACTGTTAGGATCATTGGGATTCATTTGTGTTAGCGTTCCTTTCAAAGGTTCTACGAGCGAATAAACCAGTGAATCACCGTCCGCATCTGTCACATTATAATTGAAGGTGAATGGGTTGCCAACGCACAATAACGTAAGGGGATCGCGATTGAAAACCGGGGTTGAGTTCTGGATGCTGAGGGGAGGGATCTCCATATAGAAGGCCATTCCTACTTCTCCCTGGGGATCATCTCCTATCTCAATATTTTTGATGATAACGTTCCGGCAACAGCGCTCCCAGCTAAAGTAATAGCCTCTGGCACTGTTAAATTCAGAAGGGCTGAGATTGATCACCTGCTGATACAGCCCAATGTGCGTGCAGCCATCGGGAATGTTTATGCAGTTATCTCCCACAAAAATCAGGGTGTCATTACTTTTAATATTATTGAACCGGTAGCTTTTGACCATGATGTTGGTGCCTTTCTCAAACATCCCTACATAAAGCGGTTCATTGAATGGTGGAACTCCATTCTGGCAGTCCCGGAAAACTTTCAGGGTCAGCAGATATTGATCTCCTCCCTGGTGCTGAAGACTAAAATCACCTCCTACAATATGAGACGCCTTTATCCCTTGGGATGACAATAGAAACAGGAAAATATATAATACGATTTTTTTCATGATGTGCTAATACAACTTTCTCAAAGATACAACAAATATGCAGGCTTTGGTTCACCTGAAGCCGGTGCTTTGCGGGAGGTGCAATTTCGGATAATTAACGTTTCAAATGGTATTTTCGCCCACGCTAAAATTAAATTCTGTAAAAAAATTTACAAGTGGCTTACGAGGTTAAAGTAAATAATAAAAAAACATTTCAAATAGAAGTTGAAAACGGAGAACTGAGCCTGGATGGCCGGGAACTAAAAATTGACATCCATTCCATAAGTGAGAACCGGCTTCATGTATTATATAAAGGGAAGTCCTTCAGAGTAGGAATTGTTGAGAGGCAAAATACCAAAACCTTTGGGGCGGAGGTGAATGGAAACCGGTATAGCATTGAGTTGAAAGACCGTTATGATCTGTTGCTGGAAAAACTTGGGCTGAGCAGCCTGGCCGATTCTGGCGTGGACGAAATTAAAGCTCCAATGCCCGGCCTCGTGCTGAAGGTGCTGGTGGAAGTTGGCGAAGAGGTACAGAAGGATACTCCGCTGATGATCCTTGAAGCAATGAAAATGGAGAACGTTCTTAAAAGTCCTGCCGCAGGAAAAGTAAAAAAAATCGAAGTGAGCCAGGGACAGGCGGTGGAAAAGAACCAATCGCTTTTGCTTTTTGAATAACATATTTCAGCACGGCATTTCATCGCTCATCAAACCAAATCAAAATCATGAATTTAAATATTTACTGCGCGTCATTTCTGATGTTGATGGCCTCTCTGTTGTCATCCTGTCAGCAAAATGAAGAAACCGGCAAACATGCTGAGGAAGTATATGAGCGGCTAAAAAATGAAGAGGTAGAACGGCTTAAAACCGTTTATAGAAAAAGCATGGAATATGGTGATGGGAACACGGCTATTTACGCTCTTCAGAATCTGATGCTCATTGATTCACAATATGTGGATTATAGCGATACCCTCGCAACCCTGTACTTTGGAAATGGGAAATACCAAGCTGCCCTGGCTGTAACGGATGAAGCATTGGAGAAAGAACCGGAAAACCTGGAAATGCTGGAGATCGCAGCCATGGCAAATACTTTTATGGGAGAAAACGATGAAGCACTGAACATCTTCCGGGAATTGTACCGCCTGTCAGGAAATGCCCAATATCTCTATCGTATCGCTATCGCACAAATCTCTGATGATGATTTTGAAGGAGCCAGAACATCTATTGACAGTTTGTTTGCCCACCCCGGAATAGAAACCGATTCTGTAACCGTGCCGGTGGGCCAGAACCACAGCCAGGAGGTACCCCTAAAAGCGGCAGCTCTCAACCTCCGGGGCTTCTATTTCGGCCAGCGGCAGGAGATGGAAAAAGCGCGTGAATTTTTCCTTCGCGCGCTCGCAGTTGATCCCGAGTTCGTCCTGCCCCAGGGAGCGTTAAGAGAAATGAGTGGAATATCCGGAAGGGGAGAGTGATAACCCGCTTTTGGAAAAGAAATTGATATAAGGAGCCGGGGAACCTCTCCGTTCTTCTTAAATCCCTTACCCAACAATGGCCACCAAACTCTTTTACGTCTTTTTCTTCCTTTTAGGTATCGCTGTCTCCAGCCTGTTTATTTATGCAAACAGCCCGGAGGAGAAGAAGTACCAGATGGAATTCAGAAACGATTATCGCATCTATGCTTTCAATCTGCCGGAGAATATAACTTTTGCAGGCGAAAAGGTACCGGTACATGATTTTGAAGTAGCTGAACGGCTGGACCGCGAAATGCTCGTGAACACTTACTGGCAGTCGCAAACGCTGTTATTCCTGAAAAGATCTAACCGCTACTTGCCGGAAATTGCTGAGACCTTGAAAAGGAACGGGGTACCGGAAGATTTCAAATACCTGGCACTCATAGAGAGCGGCCTTACCAATGCAATTTCTCCAGCCGGAGCCACCGGGTTCTGGCAGTTTATAGAAGGAACCGCGAAGCAATATGGGATGGAGATCAATGCTGATGTGGACGAGCGCTATCATGTCCAGAAGTCAACCGAAGCCGCATGCATGTATTTGAAGGAAGCGCATAAGAAATTCGGAAACTGGACTCTTGTTGCTGCAAGCTACAACATGGGAATGTACGGATTACAGAAAAGGCTGGATGACCAGCAGGTTTCATCCTATTATGATCTGGCCCTTAATTCAGAAACTTCACGGTATGTTTTCAGGATCCTTGCTGCCAAAGAAATAATGGAAAACCCCCAGAACTATGGTTTTCACTTCAGGGAGAATCATCTTTATCCCCGGATTAAGACAGAATCGGTTATCGTTGATTCGGCTGTAGACAATTGGGTAGCCTTTGCAAAAGATCATGGGATCACTTATAAAGCGTTAAAATATTTCAACCCCTGGGTGCGTAATACAAAGCTCAGCAACAGGGCAGGAAAAACATACTACGTTGATATTCCGGTCGAAAAGAACATAGATAGCTTTTTCGTCAACACACTGGAAGTGGAAGAGGAAGAGATCGAAGAGCTGAAAGAAGCTGCAAGGCAGAAAGAAGAGTTACTTACACCGGAAGAAGACGAACAAACAGACCTCGTACAGCATACGGTAAAATCCGGTGAAACCATCAGCAGTATTTCATTATTTTATAAAGTGAAAGCAGAGGACGTGATGAAATGGAATGATCTGGAAAATTCCAGCATTAAAACAGGACAGGTTTTAACGATTTATCTAAAAAAAGTTGAGTGAACTCATAGAGACCGCACCTGCAAATCAGGTTGAAGAAAAGGTAGAAGGCGGCATTATAGAAATTTTCGGGGCAAGAGAGCATAATCTCAAAGATATTGACCTCGTACTTCCCAGAAATAAGCTCATAGTTTTTACCGGCCTCAGCGGAAGCGGCAAATCCTCTCTGGCTTTCGATACTATTTATGCGGAAGGCCAGCGGAGATATATGGAAAGCTTCTCGGCTTATGCGCGCCAGTTTATCGGCAGTATGAAAAGGCCGGATGTTGAGAAGATAGACGGCCTCAGCCCGGTCATTTCTATAGAGCAAAAAACCGTTAACAGAAGTCCGCGCTCTACGGTGGGCACTTCTACAGAGATCTACGACTTTCTTCGCCTGCTTTATTCCAAAGTAGCGGACGCCTATTCCATTACCACCGGCAAAAAAATGGTGCGTTTCTCTGATAGTGAGATCTATGATACGGTGGTAAAGCAATTTGCCAAACGCAGCGTATACCTGCTCTCTCCGCTGGTAAGGCGGAGGAAAGGACACTACCGTGAATTATTTGAGCAATACCGGAAACTTGGCTATACAAAGGCCAGGGTAGATGGTGAAGTAATTACCATTAAGCCGGGATTCCAGGTGAGCCGTTACCAGATCCATGATATTGAATTGGTGATAGACCGGGTGAAGGTGGACGAAAAATCCGAGAAGCGGATAAAAGCGTCCATAGAGCTGGCACTGAAGCAAGGCAATGGAAGCCTGATGGTGGTGGACAGCAAATCGGACGCATCCTTCAATTTCAGCAAAAATCTGATGTGCCCGGATAGCGGTATTTCTTATGATGAGCCGCAGCCAAACACCTTTTCCTTTAATTCTCCCTATGGATATTGCCCTGCCTGCAAAGGGCTTGGCATTACATGGTCATTCGATGTGGACCGCATTTTTCCCGATCCTGAGTTGAGTATAGCTGATGGCGGAATTGCGCCCCTGGGCAAGGACGTTGATTATTGGTACAAGCATGTATTAAAATCAATCGCTAAAAAATTTAAGTTTAAGCTTACAGATCCGATTAAAAAGCTCTCGCCCGAGGCAATAGATGCCATTCTTTATGGCGCTGATGCTGAAATGCAAATTGAAACGGAGTTTGGAGATTATAGTGCCCGCTTTCCCGGATTGGTCAAAACCCTTGAAAAATCAATGGGTCAAAAGAGCAGTGTATTCTCTAAAAGTGATGTTGCAGAAGTTGCCTACCAGACTGAATGCCAAGCCTGCCACGGCTACAGGTTGAAAGAGGAAGCATTGCATTTTAAGATCGCAGACATGCATATTGGAGAGGCTTCATCCATGCAGATTGACCACTTTTATAAATGGATCGGGAAGCTGGAAAAATCATTTGAGGGCAACAGGAAAATTATTGCTGCGGAAATTTTAAAAGAGATAAAAACACGCACCAGTTTTCTGCTGGATGTGGGTCTGAATTACCTTATGCTGAACCGCTCATCCGCATCCATTTCGGGTGGAGAAGCGCAGCGCATCCGGCTGGCAACGCAAATCGGTTCGCAGTTGCTGAACGTGCTGTACATTCTGGATGAGCCGAGCATCGGGCTCCACCAGCGCGACAATCAAAGGCTGATCGGTGCGCTGAAAAACCTGCGGGACATCGGCAATACTGTACTGGTGGTGGAGCATGACCGCGACATGATCATGGAAGCCGACTATATAGTGGATCTCGGGCCAAAGGCCGGAATTCATGGAGGCGAGGTAGTGGCAAAAGGTTCTCCTGATAAAATTATGGAGCAACTTTCCATTACCACGGATTTCCTGAGCGGCCGGGCCAATATCCGAATGCCGGAGCGCAGACGCAAAGGAAGCGGTAAAAAATTGCGGGTAAAAGGAGCCTCCGGCCATAATCTTAAGAATGTAACCCTTGAGCTTCCACTTGGAATGCTGGTATGCGTCACAGGAGTTTCCGGCAGCGGCAAATCTTCGCTCATAAACGAAACGCTGTATCCCATCCTGCGGAGCCATTTCTACAATGCTTCAGGCAGGCCGCTCCCTTACAAATCCATCAAAGGCCTGGAACATCTTGATAAAGTAATTGAAATTGACCAATCGGCTATTGGCAGAACACCGCGCTCCAATCCTGCTACCTATACCGGAATGTTCACGCTCATCCGGAACTTGTTTTCGGATCTTCCGGAAGCAAAGATCAGGGGTTATAAACCGGGGCGTTTTTCATTTAATGTAAAAGGTGGCCGCTGTGAAGAGTGCAAAGGTGGAGGGCTAAAACTCATTGAGATGAATTTCCTGCCGGATGTATACGTGGAGTGTCCATCCTGTTTTGGCAAGCGCTACAACCGTGAAACCCTGGAAGTGCGCTATAAGGGAAAATCAATCAGTGATGTGCTGGAAATGACCATTGAGGAGAGCCTTGAGTTCTTCCGGAACATTCCAAATATCAAGCGAAAACTGATGACCCTGAATGATGTGGGGCTTGGCTACATTCATGTGGGCCAGCCTTCCACTACTTTATCAGGAGGAGAGGCGCAACGCGTGAAGCTGGCGACCGAACTCTCAAAGCGAGATACCGGGCAGACGCTTTACATCCTTGACGAACCTACCACCGGACTTCATTTTGAAGATATCCGGATTCTCATGGATGTTTTACAAAAGCTGGTAACACGTGGAAATACGGTGCTCATTATTGAACACAATATGGATGTTATTAAAATGGCAGATCATATTATTGATATTGGGCCTGAAGGCGGCAGCAAAGGAGGCGAGATCATCTGCTCAGGCACACCAGAGGAAGTTGCTGCCCAAGATAAAGGCCATACGGCAAAATTTCTCGCAAGGGAACTGAAGTAGCCAGAGGCAAATTAATTCAGGGCGCCAGACGTACTCTTTTCCATTCTTCCTCTGAAATGCGGGAATAGGCAATCCTGTCGTGCAAACGATTGGGCCGGCCTTGCCAGAATTCCATGTAATCCGGCATCAGTTGGTATCCGCCCCAGTGTTTTGGGCGCGGAATCTCCTTCTGGTCAAATTCTTCTGCAAGGTCGAGCAGTACCTTGTCCAGGTTTTCGCGGCTTTCAATTACTTCGCTTTGGGGAGAAACAAGGGCTCCAAGCTGGCTGCCCCGTGGCCGGCTATGGAAATATTCATCCGATTTCTCTACCGGTAATTTTTTCAGCCGTCCTTCTATGCGTATTTGCCGCTCCATCGGCAGCCATAAAAATACCAGGGCAGCATAAGGATTATCATTGATTTCCTTTCCTTTCCGGCTGTTGTAGTTAGTATAGAACTCAAAGCCGCTGGAATCAAAACCCTTCAGCAATACTACGCGGGCGGAGGGTCTGCCCACTGAATTTACAGTAGCAAGCGTCATCGCATTGGGTTCAATTATTTGCGCATCAAGAGCCGCATCAAACCATTGCCCAAACAGTTCAACAGGATTGTCTGGCATGGCTGCTAATTCTAATGTTTTAGGAAAATATTCTTTTCGCAATGAAGAAACGTGGTGATTATGATTCATTCCTGTGATTACCGGCATTTTTAGAAGTTGGTTCCAAGGCCAAATTTAAATCCGGCTGAAATTACCGGGACGACTGTTTTCACATTTTCAGGAGTTGACAGAAATGAGCGCTGAGTTTCATCCCAATCGCAGAAATGTAGGTTCTGATCTTTGCTGCGAACGCCAATTCCGCCATAAAAATCAACGATAAAATTTCCACTGTAAAACTGCTGGTATCCAAACGTGATTTTTATATCCAGGAGGTTACGGTGTTCGCTCTTCGTGTTTTCGGTATACCGGTTTGGGAAATCAGGATCGCATTCCAATACGCTCATATTGTAGGCTTTATATTGGATTTCAGGCCCGAAATAGAATCCTTCAATATCATAAATTCCCTCTCGCAGTTTGTTTGGGAAATAGCGGAGGCTGGCGCGGGCACTAAAGCCTGGCTCAGCTTCGCGAATGTCAATGAATTCCGGAACCTGGGATGCCGTAGTTTGCCATATCCCGAAAATGTAGTTCCTGAATGTATAGCCCGCACCTACTTCCACACTCAGCCTTTTGTCAAGCTTATGTTCATAGTACACCGGAAAATCACCAATAAAAATGTTCAGCGGGTTTACTTTGAATATATGTTTTACGTTTTCAATCCCATCATCAAAATTTGATTCGCGGTCAGACCCGTCATAAGAATATTCTGATGATGAACGAACCTGTGCCCCGGCATCCGAAGCACTGAAACCTGCCATGAATCCGATAAGGAGAATTACTATATATCGCATATTTATCAATAATTTAAGGGTTTACTTCAGAGGTTGCCAATTGATGAGAATCAACCTGTAATTCCATGATCAGCTTATGCAATTGCTTTGCCTTTCAGGTGGCTGTCTGTCGCTCTCGTCCTAATTCACAAACCGGATGGTAAGCGGGTAGCGGTACATATTCCCTTCGCTGGCCTTAATTGTTGCTATCAACGTGAACACGAGATGAAGCACCATGACGATAACGATCAGCACGAAACCCACCAGCACCAGGAACAGGATGGCTGAAATCAAGGCATAAATGCACATAGAGATATTGAAGTTAAGCGCTTCCCTTCCCTGATCATTCACAAAAGGAATTTCTTCTCTTTTAACAAGCCACACCACTAAGGGACCCAGGAACCAGCCGAAGGGTATAACATAACCTGATAGCGCTGAAAGGTGTGCCAGCATGCCCCAGTTTCGGTCATCTTTGCTCAGTGTTTGGGGGCTCCCTGGCGCATCAAAGGGTTCTGATTGAAAAGGTTTGTTGGTTTCCATTTTAAAAGAGTTAACAGTTTATAGAGTTAAAATGATGGATAAAACAAAAATTGTTTTGAAAGAAATTCATTCAGGCATTTGAAATTAAATTCTGAAACTATAATGATGGATAAAGCGGAAATTGTTTAGTCAGGTTTTTAACTTCATTTCCGGTGTCCTTTATTAATTGAGTATTCTCCACGTTCATCAGCACTTTATCAATTAATTCCACGATCTGCCTCATTTCATTTTCTTTCATTCCTCGTGTAGTGATAGCCGAAGTTCCGATGCGCATTCCGGAAGTAACAAAAGGTGATTTATCATCGAATGGAACCATGTTTTTATTAATGGTGATGTGCGCACCTTCAAGGGTGTTTTCGGCCTTTTTTCCCGTCAGGTTCTTGGAACGCAGGTCAATCAGCATCAGGTGATTGTCTGTGCCTCCTGTAATCACCTTGTAGCCTTTCTCCTGGAATGCAGCGGCCATCGCTTTTGCATTCCGCACCACTTGCCGGATGTATTGGTCATACTCATCAGTGAGTGCCTCGCCAAAGGCTATGGCTTTGGCCGCGATTACATGCTCCAGCGGGCCACCCTGCGTTCCGGGAAAGACGGCTGAATCAAGCAACTGCGACATCATCCGAATTTCTCCTTTCGGGGTAGTGAGCCCCCAGGAATTCTCGAAATCACGGCCCATCATGATCATGCCGCCACGAGGGCCGCGCAGTGTTTTGTGCGTAGTTGTGGTAACGATATGGCAATGTGGCAACGGATCGTTCAAGTGGCCTCTGGCAATAATGCCTGCGGGGTGCGCAATATCAGCCATCAGTAAAGCGCCAGTTTCATCAGCAATTTCTCTGAACCGTTTGAAATCCCAATCCCGTGAATAGGCCGAGGCACCGGCAATGATCAACTTCGGCTTTTTACGGGCAGCCGTCTCCATCACCGTATCATAGTTGATCAGTCCGGTTTCCTGCTCCACATGATAAAATACCGGGTTATACAGCTTACCTGAAAAGTTTACAGCCGAGCCGTGCGTAAGGTGCCCGCCATGAGAAAGGTTGAAGCCAAGAATGGTATCGCCAGGGTTGAGGCATCCAAGCATTACGGCAGCATTTGCCTGCGCACCTGAGTGGGGCTGCACGTTTACGTAAGCGGCCCTGAAGAGTTCCTTCGCTCTTTCTATCGCCAGATTCTCTGATTCATCTACAAATTCGCAACCGCCATAGTACCTGCGGCCAGGATACCCCTCAGCATATTTGTTGGTGTGAACACTCCCCATGGCCTCCATTACCTGCGGACTCACAAAATTCTCTGATGCGATCAGTTCCAGCCCTTCTTCCTGGCGATTTCTTTCTTTTTTTATTATTTCAAAAATTGCTTCGTCTCTTTTCATAGCGTGTTTTTGCGGATTGTAACGATAGGTAAAACCGGGCGAAAATTAGGAAATATGGCGTAGAGTAGCGTCTTCCATATTGATTTTGATACCAGTATCCCTTCCTCTTTTAATAAAAATTTATAAAATACAGAATACTTAATCAGGATAATCCGATAGTCCAATTTTCGTATCGCGACAACAGAATCATATCTTTGTATATACATTTAAATTAAAAAACAATAATCATGATGAAAAACAACCTCATTTTGTGTCTTCTTGCTTCAACAGCAATGCTCATTTCTTGCGATAATGGAGGAGGAAACCAGGATGGCACAGACAATGACACGACAATGACGATGGAGGAGGGGACTGATGAAACTGCTGAAGGAGCAACAATGACGGCCACGCTGAATGAAAATCAAAGCAGCGTGATGTGGACCGGAACCATGTTAGGCGTTTATGCTCACACGGGAACGGTGGACTTCAAGGAAGGAAACCTCATTATGGAAGATGGAAAGATCGTAGGTGGCAGCTTTACTGTGAATCTTGGCACCATAGTCCCAACTGACGAAAATTATAATCCTGAAGAAGGCAAGAGCAAAGAAAAGCTGGTAGGCCATCTCCAATCGGATGATTTCTTTCATGTAGAGGAACATCCAACAGCTCGTTTTGAGATCACAGGTTCTTCACCAGAGGAGAACAAACTCATGGGCAATCTCACCATCCGCGGTATAACGCATGAAGAAACCGTAGAGGATGTTTCCTATGATCCGGCTAGTAAAACCGCTACCGGCAAGCTGGTTTTTGACCGCAAAAAGTACAACGTGAATTGGGACAGCCCGCAGGATGTTGTGCTTTCTGATGATGTGGAACTGGCCATTAACCTTACGTTGCAGGAATAAATTTCCAGCCATTTTATTAAATAGAAAAAAGCACCTCTTGAGGTGCTTTTTTCGTTTCAGGCCTCCGGAGAGCTCCATACATACTCAATGGCTGATTGCCTGATGGTGCCATTCATCATAGGATCAGGCTTGGATATTTTTACCCATACCTGCCGTACCTGTGGAAATTTTATTTGCACTTCATTCGCAATCTTGGCGGCTACCGTTTCGATCAGTTTTGCGGGTTTCTCCATTTCGCTTTGCACAATGGAATGCAGCGCTTCATAATTTATGGTATTGGCAACGTCATCCTCCAAAGCGGATGCTTCCAGAGGAATTAAGACCTTAATATCCACAGCAAAATTCCGTTTCAGCATTCGCTCAGCCTTATAGAATCCAATAGGTGCTTTTATTATGATGCCTTCTAAAGAGATGGTAGTCATGGAATTTTTATTTGAATTTTAATCAATGGCTCAATCTGCTGTTAATTTTCCCAGTGTATTTACCCGATTGTGATATGCGCCTGTGGATAATCATACCGGGTGGTCTTTACTAATGTGCTTAGCGCCAGGGCCAGAGTGAGAATACCAACCCTGCCAACGAACATCGAAAATATCAAAATGAATTTTCCGGGGACAGACAGATCGGCCGAAATACCGGTGGAAAGACCTACAGTACAGAAAGCAGAAACTTCTTCAAAAGCTAGCTGAAGAAAAGGTACTCCAGGATCAGTGAGCGTGAGCAGAAAAATGGACACTATAATAAAGGATAGTGCAAATACCACAATAGAGTAAGCTTTGAGCAGCATATCCATGGAAACAGAACGGTTGGCGATTTCAAGATTTTTTTTGCCCCGTATGGTCGCAAACACTGAGGTGAAGATTATAACAAAAGTGGAGGTTTTAATGCCCCCGGCTGTAGAGGCTGATGAGCCTCCGATAAACATCAGTACGATCAAAAGAAACAGGGCCGGCACGCTGACGGCACCAATATCAACCGTATTAAAACCCGCAGTTCTTGCCGTTACAGATTGAAAAAGAGCTCCTACCATTTTGCCAAAATTTCCCTCACCAGCCAGGGTGTTATCCTTTTCCAAAGTATAAAAAATGATCATTCCAAAAAGGATAAGAGCGAAGGATGTATAAACAGCTATTCGGGTGTCAATTTCCCAACCTTTCCAGGGAAAACGCATGCGCTCTCTCAGCCGGGGTACGCTGAACAGATCGCGGATGGCCGGGAATCCCAGGGAACCAAAGAAGATCAACCCAGCCATTACGATGTGCAGAAGGTAGGCCTGCCGCAGCGGTTCTTCATAAAGGCCGTTAGAAAAAAGGGAAAATCCGGCATTACAAAACCCTGAAATGGAATGAAAAAGAGAAAAGAAAAGCTTTTCTCCCGTATGTTCAAATTCCATTACGGGGGGCCAGAGCAAGTAAACGGCAATAAAACCAAGTAATTCTATAGTGAGCGTAACCATCACTACCTGGCCTAAGAGGGCTTTGGCGCTGTGGAGAGAGGGAGCGTCAAAAAGCTGTTGCATAGCTGATGAATGCTTTAGCGACACTCCCTCACGGGAAAAAAGTGCGAAGAACATCCCGAAAGTTACGATTCCGATACCACCGAGCTGCATTAATATCATGATCACGGCCTGGCCTGTTATACTAAAATAAGTCGCAGTATCGGCTACGATATGGCCGGTAACGCAGGCGGCACTGGTGGCCGTGAAGAGCGCTGTCACGAAATCGGCTCCCCTTCCGTCAGCAGTCATTTCCGGCATCATCAGGAAAATTGTGCCCGCTGCAATCAGCACCGAAAAAGCAAGGATCAGCAGTAAACTTGGTTTTATATTTAAATGAATAATCCGGGGGCCGAGGCGTGCAAATTCCACCAGGACATAGAGCAGCAGGTAAAGCTTTATAATATATAGGTAAACATTCGCCACGTGCTCCAGGTCCAGCCGGTCCAGCACCTCATAAAGGAGCGAGGAGTTAAAAACTAAAACTGAAATGCCATCGAAGAGAATGAGCAAAGTAAGGAGCGCCTCCAGCCAGTTATGCCTTATAAATTCCCATCGTCCATAGTTGAACACAAACCGGAGCAGAAAACTGGCGACATAATAAATAAAGATGACGCGAAAAACTTCACCAAGCATCACTTCTGTACGGTTTGAAACCGGAAACCCATAGTAGTAGCTCAGCACCAGCAATGCTATTGCTGAAACGGTAACACTGCTCAGCCGTATAAACCTGAGCCCAAGCTCCCGCTGGTGAAATATGAAATCGAAGATGCGTTGTTTCAAAATCCTGTTTCTGCTGCCGTGCAAAGATAATTACACCGCCTGTGGCAGTTTATTGCAAGAATAATATCTGTGAGACAACCTCAGTATAAACTTGATCGTCATAACAGGAAGGCTGATAAAATATTCAGTAACTTTCACGGCTTTCAAAGTGGTAAATCCCATGGCCCTCTCTCCAAAACACCTGTTAATTACGCTTCTATGTAGCAGTTGCCTGGCTATTTGCCAGGCGCAGGTAACGGCTGATTTCAATGGTGATGTACTATCCGGGTGTTCCCCGCTCAATGTAAAATTTACTGATCAGTCTTCCGGAAGTGTTGTTTCATGGGAATGGAATTTTGGCAATGGCAATCAGTCGGCACAAAAGAATCCGGGAGCGATATACTCTGCTCCGGGCGTTTACACGGTAACCCTGAAAGTAGCAGATAGCTCCGGAGCCACAGATTTTATTTCTAAAACCGGTTACATTCATGTTTTTGCAAATCCTGTTGCCGATTTCAGTGTGAGTCCGGATCAAGGTTGCGAACCGCTGAATGTTCAGTTTACGGATAACAGCACGCCCGGCACAGGACCCATAACGCAATGGCGATGGGATTTTGGGGACGGTAACGTTTTGAACTCCAATGGCTCCACGATGCATTCCTACACCCATACGGGCACTTTCGATGTGCTCCTGGAAGTCATTGACCTGAATGGTTGTAAGGCCGTGAAAAGGTATATAAACGTGGTAAAGGTGCAGCCCCGGCCTGAATTTGAAATTAAACCAAATACGGTAACTGATTGCAATATCCCGCGCACAGTAAAGTTTTCGGCCCCGGTAACCAATGGCTCAGGTTCGTATTCCTATTCCTGGAGCTTTGGAGACGGAGGGAGCAGTACTGATGAGGAACCATCACACACGTACACCAGCTATGGAACCTATGATGTTACCCTCACAATAACCAATTTGACAACGGGATGTATCAGGAGAAAAACTGTCCCGGCCCTGGTTACGTTGGAAAGGCCATCGCTGGACATGTCGGTTTCGCCAACAAGAAGTTGCGAACCGGCCTCCGTTTCGTACAATGCGGACGCGCAAAATTTTCCGGGATCAGTGAATTACCAATGGAATTTCGGGGACGGTACTTTCAGCAACGCTCCTTCAGGATCGCATAGTTTTGGAGCAGGCACCTGGCAGGTGAAGTTGAAAGTAAGTTCGTCAATGGGCTGCGAACTGGACAGCACCATAGAAGTGGTGGTAAATCCAAAACCCAATGCTGATTTTCATGCTCCGGTCAGAGCACATTGTGATGTCCCCTTCACCGCAAACTTTTTTGGAGAAGGGAAGGACATAATAAAATGGGAGTGGGATTTTGATGACGGAGGCACAGCGAACACGCAAAACCCCATATACACTTTTTACGAAAAAGGAACTTACGACATTACACTTGTAGTAACCAATATCTATGGCTGTACGGATACAGTTGTTAAGAAAGATTATATTTATCTCTCTGATACTATTGCCAAACCTGTTACGAATACCAAAAACCTGTGTGCTCCTACAACCGTCCAGTTTTATAATGTACTTGATACGATCCTTTCTGTCGAAAACTGGCATTGGGAATTTATTGATCCTTTCCCCGGACCTAAAACCAGTACGGATCCCAATCCTTCCCGGCATTATCCTGACACCGGGGAGTTTTGGGCTGTGCTGATAATTGAGGACGAGTGGGGTTGCCATGATACAGACAGCATCCAGCTTTCGATAGGCAGCAAGCTTGTGCCTGAATATCTCGCCATTCCACCCGAAGGATGCGGAAAATCTCTCACGGTTAATTTCCTGAATCAAACGGATACCTCGGCCATACAACCGGATAGCTTCAGATGGGATTTTAATGCACCACATACGAGCATTGACTGGAATCCCAGACATACTTTTATTGGACAACTCCAGGATTTTCCGGTAAAACTTACCCTCTATCATAAGCAGTGTACTTCGGATACCGGAAGTACGGTCACGCTTAATGCTCCCCTCGCAAAGATTGATTTCGTGCAGCCCAGGTGCAATCCTGATTCTGTATTTTTTTATAACGGATCAGCAGGAGCCGACAGACATTTCTGGAATTTTGGCGATGGTACCACCAGCAACCTTGAAAGCCCGGTGAAGCGATATGAGGATGAAGGGAATTATCAGGTCCGCTATATAGCTGTAAATGATTCTACAGATTGTGATGATACAGTCTATGCGCATGTGGAGGTTAAATTTCTGAAAGCAAACTTTACAGCCAACGATTCTATTGGGGACTGCCCGCCTCTTACCATCCAGTTCAGCGATGCCTCTGTTCCCGGAAGGCATCCGCTCAAAAGCCATAAGTGGTTTTTTGGCGATGGCACCAGTTCCACTCTGCGGAATCCACAAAAGGTTTACGAAACATCGGATTCCTTTACCGTTACCCTCATCGTTTCAGATATCTATTGTTCCGATACGCTTGTTGTTCCCGATTTTGTCAAGATCATGGGGCCGAGAGGAACGGGCGAGGTGGACATCAATGAAGGATGTTTTCCTCTCAAGGTAAATTTCACATCCAAAACCGAGGGCGCTGATCGCATTATCTGGGACATGGGCGATGGCTCCCTGATAGATGGGCAGAATGTCAGCTTTACCTATAATTCGCCTGGTCGTTATATCCCGCTGCTCATTTTGATTGATGCAAAGGGTTGCAGGGTTTCCATTCCTATTGGCGATACCATCTGGGTACGGGATAAGCCCAGTCCGGACTTTACTTTCAATAATCCATGCCTTAGGCAAAACACAGTTTTTAATAATACTTCCACGGCTGGCGAAGGATACCTGCGTTTTTCATCATGGAATTTTGGCGATGGCCATACAGAAATAGTGATGGGCGCAGCCGTAGTCAAGCATGCCTATTCAGCCCCAGGGATATACGCTGTTGAGCTATTGCTGGAAAATACTTATGGCTGCCGGGCGGAAATAAAAAAGGATGTTGAAATCGCGACTATTGGAGCCGGCTTTTTGATAAAGCAGGACCGGATCTGCGTCAATGAGCCGGTTCAGTTTATGAACATTTCCAAAAGCGAAAAGCCCATCACCCAATACTTCTGGAATTTTGATGACGGGACGACAAGCCAGGATGAAAATCCTGCGCATATTTTCACGCGCAAAGATTGGTATAGCGTAAAACTCATTGCCACAAATAGCTTCGGATGTAAGGACACCTTTATCTATGATATTGCGGTGGGCGATAGTATTGATCATCTTACTCCTTTTATTTATCGAGTAACGGTGGAGGATGAAGAACGGGTTAAAATGGAATTCGCCCCGTATCCTGAAATTGATTTTAAGGCATATCATTTTTATATAAAAAATTCAGAACAAAAATGGGAGAAGGTGGGCATTTCCAATATAAAGAGTGATACCGTATTTATTTATGAAAATCTGAGTACCCTTAACAGCAGCTATTGCTTTAATGTGCAGTTTGAAAACACCTGTGGGTTTTTCAGTGTGCTTGACAGAACGCGGTCTCATTGTTCTGTAAATATTGAGGCAGAACCTGATACCAATCGCAACATCGTAAGCTGGAATCATTATTCCGGATGGCCGGTCCAGAAATATCATCTGTACCGCGACAATGCGGATGAACCGAGCGGATATTCGCTGATCGCCACCGTATCTGGCGACAGCTCAGTTTTTATAGATTCATCAATTATCTGTTACGTTAATCACCGCTACAGGGTGATAGCCAACGAGGATGGAGGCCACCTGATGGAAAGCAAGAGCGATTGGGATGATGCGTTACCGGTATATATTCCGGTTGTTCCGGCACCAGAATTAAGAAGGGCTACGGTAGAAGAAGATAAATGGATACTGGTGGAGTGGGAGCCACAACCTTTGGTGAATATCAGGCAATATATTCTGGAGCGTAAAGATCCTTTTGGGTCATTTGAAGTATTAAATAATGAATTATCAGGTACCACGCTCAGTTACCGGGATAGGCAGGTGGAGGTGGATGATGAAAGCTACACGTATCGCATCAGGTATATTGACAGTTGCGGGGATGTAAGCGAATGGAGCAATCCCGGCCAGACGATGGTGCTGACAACAGACACCACGGCTCATCCCGTTCCTCAATTGGAATGGTCTGCTTATAATGGCTGGCGCCTCGGAACCCGCGCCCATGGGATTGAAGTACAGGACCAGGCCGGAAACTTCAGGAGCCTGGCATCATTGACGGACATAGCAGAACTGCAATGGGAAGACCACCAGACCGACCTGAACAGCCTGCCGGAGTATTGCTACCAGATCAGGGCAATGCGGGAGGAGGATTCGGCTTCCGCCACGAAAAATGTTTGGAGCCTCTCCAACACAAGCTGCCTGATGGTGCCACCAACGCTGTACGCTCCTAACGTATTCAGTCCTAATGGAAATGGCACCAATGACTATTTTGCCGTTCAGGGACTTTTTGTCTTTGAATATGAATTGCTCATATACGACCGGTGGGGGCAACGGGTATTCAAAAGTTCCTCACTCAAAGATCAATGGGATGGAACCTACAGGGGCGGAGAAGCCCCTGATGATGTGTATGTTTATATCATCTCATTTTCCGGCAGTGATAAATCAGTGCAATATCTCAAGGGAAATGTGACATTGATCCGGTAACCCGGCAATGATCGGCATTTGAGATTAAATTAAAAATTATTTTTTATGCTACCCTCTTTTCCTTTGCGGTATCAGTATTGCGATAGGAAGCACCGGCAATTTTGAGCGTTATGAGCACCGCGCTACATGTTGTGTCTTTATTAAACTAAAAAAACCAAAATGGGCAAATCGCAGGAAACTTTTAATAAGAAAGAAAGAGAAAAGAAAAGAATGAAGAAAAGGCTTGAAAAGCAGGAGAAGCGTGATGAGCGCAAAGCCAACTCAGAAGGAGGAGCTCTTGAAAACATGCTAGCCTATATTGATGAAAATGGGAATATTACGGATACCCCACCCGATCCGGCAAAAAAGAAAAAAATTGATTTGAGCAGCATTCCGCTGGGCGTTCCAAAAAGAGAGAAGGATGAAACTGATGCTGTCCTAAAAGGAAAAGTTGACTTTTTTGATCATTGTAAAGGATTCGGTTTCATTAAAGTACCCGGCACCAACGACCGCTATTTTGTCCACGTCAATGGATTAATAGATAAAATTGAAGAAGGCGATACAGTCACTTTCGAGCTGGAGCGGGGAATGAAAGGAATGAATTCAGTAAGAGTAAAAAAGGTATAATATACTGTATTGCCAATCATGAAATAAAGCGCTTAGGCGTCAGACGGTTTCAAGCTGTCTGGCGCCTTCATGTTTGTAGCCCGGAATGTTATCGCAATTACACAGAATTACAATATGTGATTCTCAGTATGTTTCTGAATATTATACTTCCGGGCAGAAGCCCAGAGTTGCACAACTGCCTGCAAACCTTAAAAATATTTAGGCGAATACGTCCATCGTAGTCTGCACCCGCTAGGCCCCCAAACTGTGGATACCCAACGCCTTCTCGCCCGGCCAGGCAGACGGCATCAACGACAGCTTCGGCCCCGCTGGCGCCTGGATCAAGTCCTACTCCATGCGCATCTTCAACCGCTGGGGCGAACTCATCTACACCACCGAAACCTCCCAGCCCTGGGATGGCGCTAATGCTCCGTCAGGCGTCTACCTCTTCCGCATCACCGTGAGCGGTTTTGATGGTGAGGTGCTGAGGGAGGTGGGGACTGTGACGGTGGTGGAGTAATATCATTTTATCCCCTTCTTTCGAAATTGAATTTTCTCCCATTGCCAGGCTTCAACAAAGGGTATGACGAGTGCGGAAAAGATGAATGTTTCTCAGAATGAAATCTTTTTGAGAAATTTGATGTAGTTAGATTAGACGAACTTGTTTCTTTTACTCAATTGCTGCTCATGCCATTTTTTTTCAAACTTCTGTGTTTCTTTTCGCTTTCGCTGGTCTTAGCGGGTTCTTTGGGTGCAGCGGCACAAGGTTTTCAAGGAACCTCCTCCCTTGGCTTTATCCAAAACCAAGGACAGCTTACCGACACTGATGGCAGGCCCACCCCTGACATCCTGTTCCAGGCAAACCTGAAGGGCCAAACCATATACCTGCGCAAAAACGGCATCAGCTATGTGCTATCGCATTATGAGGAAATGGCGGCACAGGAGGCAAACCGCGATAAATTTTATAGTGACGAGGATGGCAAACCAGAAGTGAATTTGCAACTCCACAGGGTGGATGTAGACTTTTTGGGTGCAAATACCGAATCAATTACGGTTGGCGAAGATGCTGCAGGGCCATATTTTAATTATTATTTTCCCCACTGCCCGGATGGTATTGAGAATGTACCTACATTTAAAAAAATTATTTATAAAGATTTATATCCACACATTGATCTTGTATTTTATTTTTCAGAAGAAGGCGGAGTCCAAGGTTTAAAGTACGATTTAATCGTGCATCCCGGAGGCGACATTAACGAGATCAGGATGAAATATACCGGAGCAGAAAATATTTTTATTGATGGACAGGGACAGTTTAATGCCGAAACCCCTCTTGGGAATATCACCGAACACGCGCCCGTGGCTTATCAGAACGGTCATGAAATAGAATGCAACTTCAATTTGTCAAACCGCATTTTGTCATTTACTACCGAAAATTACAACCTGGATGAAGAATTAATAATTGATCCATTTGTGCGCGTTTGGTCCACTTTTCTAGGAGGTTCAGGATCAGAAGATGGTAATGGAGTAATTTCCGATACATTAGGCAACGTGTATGTAGCCGGCAGAACTGAGAGCACTGATTTTCCAGTTACCACAGGGGCCTTTCAAACTACCCGATCCGGAAGCCCTTGTGGTTTTATTTCTAAATTTGACAGCTCCGGAAGTTTGCAATGGTCCACATATTATGGAGGATACCATACCACGGAATTTTTGGATATTAGTATTTTCAATTCGTCTGAACTCTTTGTTTGTGGTTATGCTGGCGATGGTTTGCCAACACTCAATGCTTTTCAGGCATCCTATTCAGGTCCCGCAACAGGAATTGGTAAGGATGGGATAGTGATAAAGTTCAATTCCGATGGAACACGGTCTTGGGCAACATATATTGGGGGAAGCGATCGGGATGAATTAAATGAATTAGCAATTGGACATTCAGGGAGTGTATATGCTGCCGGCTTTTCAAATAGTACAGATTTTCCTGTCTCATCCGGGGCATATTTGAATGCTAAAACTGGTAGCTTACATGATGGTGTCGCAGTGAAGTTCAATAATAGTGGGGGGAGAAATTGGTCTACTTATCTTGGAGTAGGGGCAAATACTTTCGGTGGTGGCATTGCGGAAAGTATTGACGTAGGAAAGGACGAGCAAGTTTATATTGCAGGTGGTACAAACAATCTAAATTTATCAGTTACATCTAATGCTTACCAATCTACAACGCTAGTCAATCGAATTGCGTTTATAACTATTATGGATAGTACAGGTTCGCGGCTTTATGGTTCTTATTTTGGGACTGATCTAATATGGCCGAACTCCATTCATATAACTGCGGACGAATTTGGCGAATATTATCTTTCAGTTGCCAATGACGAGGATACTTTACCAGTTTCCCAAAATGGGTTGTTACCTGTTTCCTCCAACGGGCCAAATATTTATTTGATAAAATTCTCTGCGTCTCATTCTTTTGTTTGGGGTGGTTATTTTGGGAAAGGTTGGTTTCTTGATTTGAAGGCAAAATATGGTAAAGTCATAGCCACAGGCCGTATTACTTCTTCATTATTTCCAGTCACCAAACATTCTTTCCAAACAAATTTTGGTTCAGCAACATTACTTGCTGCCGTTCTTCAACTTGATTATTCCGGTAATCGGCACTATGCCAGCTACTACGGTGGCAGCTATACAACCATTGGCCATGGCATTGATTATAATGGTGTAGCAAAATGTATTTATCTGACAGGAAGGACAAGCTCAAATACAACCTCAAATGATTTCCCGGTTACATCAGGTGCTTTTCAAACCGTTTATTCTGGTGACGGTGATGCCTTTCTCATAAAATTCACAGAATGCTTTTTCCCCACAGAAATTGATGCAGATACCACCACCATTTTTTGCCGGGGCGATAGTGTGCAACTGAAAGCAGATACGGGCCACAGCGTATATTACTGGTCCAATTATGATACGTTGGGGCAAACTTGGGCATACGAAGAAGGCAATTATTGGGTACGGATTACCGACTCAAGCGGCTGTGCCGCTTTTGATACGGTAAACATTAAAATTACACCGGATGAGTTTTATCGATCGCCTGAAACTTTCCACGCAACGGTAGATTCCACATCTTCTTCGGAGGGCAAGATTCTGCTCACCTGGCCGCCCGATTCATTGGAAAATATCTTTGTTTCGCATTACCGGCTTTATTCCCGCCACCAAGATAGCACTAGTTTTTTAGTGCTGGCTGACAGCATTCCATTTACGCAGTCCACGTTTCTTCATGAAAATATCAATA